>JANNRY010000386.1:0-16895 GCA_031401935.1 Betaproteobacteria bacterium
TTTTCATGGTTTCTCCTCAATTAAAAATGTCGGAATCCGCTATCTGGACTCCATGACTTGCGACACGCCACCGCGTTATTAGTTCGCAACCCTAGCGCTATAGGTAAGCTCTATATCGGCACTGGTCTTATTTTCCCACATCAGACAATACGCCTCTTTGGCCTTGGCTTCATAGAGGCCTGATTCGCCATTGGTGCGATCAAGTTTGACCGGGTAATAAACCTGATCGCCCTTGTGATAATGCAGATTGAAATCGAGCTTCGCGCCGGACTCAAAACGGTATTCGATTTTTTGCGGCGGGTTGAGCGTCATGCACTTTTCAAAAACTTTGCCCGCTTTAATGATGATGGGCTTCGATGTCTGGGCTTGAACTGATATGCCTAAAGACAACATAAGCGTCGAGATCATGACTGGGATCGCCAAACGTTTCATAGCTTCACTCCACGATGTAGCGCCACGACACCGGCGGCGAGATTGAAAAATTCAACACGTTGCAAGCCCGCCGTTTCCATCAAGCCTTTCAGCGTCTCCTGGTCCGGGTGCATGCGGATCGATTCAGCCAGATAACGGTAACTCGCCTCGTCACGTGCAACGTATTTACCGAGCAACGGTAGCACATTGAACGAATAAGCATCATAAACCTTGCTTAAGGTTGAGTGCACCTTCGAGAATTCAAGTACCAGCAAGCGTCCGCCGGGCTTCAATACGCGTGTCATTTCCGCCAGCGCAACATCCTTGTGCGTCATATTGCGTAAGCCGAACGCTACGGTAACAAGATCAAACGATTCGCTCGCAAACGGCAATTTCTCCGCGTCGCACAACGCTGCGGGCAACGTAAGGCCGGCGTTGATCAGCCGGTCACGGCCTACTTTCAGCATTGCCTCGTTGATGTCGGTTTGCCAGACTTCCCCGCGCGTGCCAACGAGCTTGGCAAACGCCATCGCCAGATCGCCTGAGCCGGATGCCACATCGAGCACTTTTTCGCCGGGCTTTACGTTGGCCAAATCGATGGTGAAGCGTTTCCAGAGCCGATGCATGCCACCCGACATGAGATCGTTCATCACGTCGTACGAGGGCGCGACAGACTTGAAGACCTCGCGCACCCGGGCCGATTTTTCGCCCTCAGGCACCTGCTGGAAACCAAAATGCGTGTCGTGTGTGTCGTTATTCATTTGTCGCCCATGTGCGCCGTTCTTCGTAAGCAGTCACACAAAATATTTTCCAGGCGCCAGCACGTTTGGCTAGCGCATAAGAAGTATTGAAACACTGCGGTTCCTGATCCTGCCGGTCGATTTTCCATGCCAGATCAGCCACACAAAAGTCATCGCTTTGCGGTACAAAAGCACGCAGTTCAAAATCTGCGCGCACAAAGCCGCCGCTCGCATATTGTTCGCAAAGCGCCACATTATTAGCATGGAGACTGGCAACGTCGGCAAAAACGCCGCTTCCGCCGGCATGCGCAATCATCGCTGGCGTATCGTAATGTGCAGATACGGCATGACCATCGAGACGGTTAAACGCGTCCCGATAAGCATCAAAAAAAGTGCGGATATCTGCTGGCATCGCGCTTATTCCCGACTGGCCCCGGCCCGCTGCATGCGCGCCAGATAAGATTGCCAGTAATCATCCTGTCGGACGCCCAAATCGTAAAAATAGTCCCAAGAGTAAAGCCCGGTATCGTGGCCGTCTGAAAAGGCAAGTTTGACGGCGTAAGTGCCGGTCGGTTCAATGGCCTTGATTTCAACGTTTTTTTTGCCGACCTGCAATACTTCCTGTCCGGGGCCATGGCCGCGCACCTCGGCAGAAGGCGAATACACGCGCAGGAATTCGCAGCTAAAACGAAACGTTTTGCCGTCATCAAACGCGATTTCAAGCTCACGCGATTTCTGGTGCAACTTGATATCGGTGGGCCGCGGAGAGGTGGGGGTCAGGCCGGACATTATTTCCAAGAGAGAACTGTTTAGCCGCCAATGATACCGCGCGGGCATGCCGGCCTGAAAACTGTCTCGCACCGTCACGAAACTGTCATGGCGCTGAAATATGCTTCAATCCGAGTTAACCACGAGAGCACAGCGCAATGAACCCGACAATTATGGTCGTCGAAGACGAACCCGCCATTCAGGATTTAATCCAGATCAATCTGGAAATGGGCGGCTATCGCGTGCTCACCCACGGCACCGGCGAGGAGGCGTTAAAGCACATTCAGCATGAATTGCCGGACCTGGCGCTGCTCGATTGGATGCTCCCCGGCATCAGCGGCATTGAGCTGGCCCGGAAGCTTCGCAGCGATTCGCGCACCAAGTCCATGCCCATCATTCTGCTCACGGCCAAAGGTGCTGAAGAAGACAAACTCAAGGGTCTCGAATCCGGCGCAGATGACTACATCACCAAACCGTTTTCGCTGCGCGAACTGGAAGCGCGTATCAAGGCCGTGTTGCGGCGACGCGCGCCGGAGCTCACGCAGGACGTGATCGAGTTTCACGGCTTGAAGCTGGACCCGGCCTCACACAAAGTGACCGGTACCGGAAAAACGCTAAGCATGGGACCGACCGAATTTCGTCTGCTGCATTTTTTTATGACGCATCAGGAGCGCGTGTATTCGCGTACGCAGTTGCTCGATTTTGTCTGGGGAGACCACGTTTTCATTGAGGAGCGCACCGTGGATGTCCACATTCGCCGTTTGCGTTCAGCACTCTCACCGTCCGACCATCAGGATTTGATCCAAACCGTGCGAGGCAGTGGATATCGGTTCGCAAAAGATTGAGCAGCCCACGCCTTGCGGTAACTCAAGGTAACATGACATCGCCATGTTGCCATCCAGCCGTTTATCACCAGCTGTAAAATTCCTGCTCGTGTCGCTGGTTCGCGTCGGGTTGCTGGCAGCATTTGCAGGCTCAGTCGGTGTCCTGCTGGCTAGTTCAGCTGTGGGTTTTGCTGCTGCCATGTTGGTGGTTTTTGTTGCATTCGGCTACTACGCGTGGAAGCTTGCGCAATTGTCCGATTGGCTCACGAGCCCCACCGCCGCCAACCTGCCCAATGCCAGCGGGCTGTGGGGCGATGTGCTAATCCAGCTCTACCGCATGTTGCGTGATGAGCGCCTCAACCGCGAATCAATCACCGATACGCTGTCCAGTTTTCAGCAAGCCGCCGCAGCCCTGCCCGATGGCGCGGTGATTCTCGATAACGGCTACAACATTGTCTGGGCCAATCCCACGGCCGAAACGCATTGGAATATTTCGCGCAAAGATGATCGGATGCAGACCATCACTTATCTGATTCGCTACCCGGAATTTATCGATTACCTCAACGCGCGCCAATACGGCGTGCCGCTGGCACTGAAGCTCACGCGTGCCGATGCAGGTGGCGCGATGAAAGAACTAATCTTCGCGGTCCAACTGGTCCCGTTTGGCAACGAGCAGATGTTGCTGCTGTCCCGCGATGTCACCGAAGTTGAGCGGCTGGAAACCATGCGGCGTGATTTTGTCGCCAACGTCTCGCACGAATTACGTACACCGATCACAGTGATGTCGGGCTTTCTGGAAACGATTACTAACGCCACTGCAGCGGGCTTGAACAATCAACCATTGATCGAAAAATCGCTTGTACATATGACCGCCCAATCGGCGCGCATGCAGCGGCTGGTCGAGGATTTGCTTACACTGTCGCGACTGGAGGACGAAAGCCATCGTCTGGCCGAAGCGCCAATCAATGTGCCAGAACTGATTCTTTCTATTGTGCATGATGCCGAACAGTTGTCTGCCGGGCGACACACCCTGACGTGTCAGGCCGCCGCCGTTTGGCTGATCGGCAACCGGGATGAAGTCACCAGCGCGTTCAGCAATCTTGTGACCAACGCGGTTCGCTATACACCTGCGGCACCCACTGGTGGAAAGATCGATGTCACCTGGGGGCTGGAGGATGGTGCGCCAGTGTTTCGGGTCGCAGATAACGGCGAGGGCATTGCGCCAGAGCATATTCCGCGGCTTACTGAACGCTTCTATCGGGTTGATCGCGGTCGCTCGCAAGCCACTGGCGGAACGGGCTTGGGCCTCGCGATCGTGAAGCACGTGATGATCCGGCATGGTGGCCGACTCGATATCCAGAGTTCGCGCGCGGTGGCCAGTCACGGCACCCAGTTTTCGACGCTGTTTCCAAAGGAGCGGGCGTGCGCGCCCGCGCCCAAGCCACAGGCAGTAGCGGCATAACCGGGCGATGCGCTGGTTGTAACCAGCCTTCTAGCTGCCATCGGCTAGAATGATGGCATTGCGTTACTTACTCCCAACATGATCGGCATTCTGATCGTCGCCCACGGCACGCTGGGTGAAAGCTTGATTCACTGCGCTAGCCACGTGATGGGCAAGCGCCCGCTCTTTCTGCGTCAGCTAGGCGTCACCGTTCACGACGACCCTGAAGCGCTGTTACCGCAGGGCCGTGATTTGATCCGCTTTCTCGATCAAGGACAGGGTGTGCTGGTGATGACGGACATTTTCGGCGCGACACCTTCAAATATCGCCTGCAATTTATTGGTACCCGACCGGATTCAAGGCGTGTCGGGCATCAACATGCCGATGCTCATCAAGGCACTGACTTACCGGGAACAGCCGATGGAAATTTTGATTCAAAAGACACTCGCCGCGGCACAGGAAGGCGTCATCCGTATGGCTGTCGTCAAGGAAAGCTGACCATGTTGAAACAGGAAGTCACCATCATCAATAAACTGGGGCTGCATGCGCGCGCGTCGGCCAAGCTCACGCAGACTTCAGGGCAATTTCAAAGTGCGGTTTTTATTGCCAAGGCCGCGCGGCGGGTGAACGCGAAATCGATCATGGGCGTCATGATGCTGGCGGCAGGCAAAGGCACCACGCTCACACTTGAGACCGATGGCGTGGACGAAGCCGATGCGATGGCGGCGGTGGTAGCGCTCATCAACGACAAGTTTGGCGAAGGCGAATAGTGAAACAAAATTGTCTATACACCAGTATCGGCGGGCTTCTTCAGGCATTTATGTCCTGTAAGCCGCACCAGTGCCTGACTTTGGCTATTTTCAAATGAGTTTCACGCTACACGGTCTGGGCGTCAGTGGTGGCATTGCCATCGGGCACGCGCATCTACTCACCAGCGCGTCGCTCGAAGTGGATCACTACTCGATCCCCGAGGAGTTCATTGGGCGCGAAGTAAAGCGTTTCGATAAAGGCGTGAAGCAAGTGCGGGCCGAATTGGATGCGCTGGAGCGCGGCCTGCAGACCACGCAACGCGGCGATGCGTCCGGCGACATGGCCGCGTTCGTGACGGTACATCGCATGATTCTTGACGACCCGACATTTTCCGAAGCGCCACGGGAAATCATTAAACGTGAAGCCTGCAATGCCGAGTGGGCGCTGAAATTACAGCTCGATGAATTGCTCGCACACTTTGCGGAAATTCAGGATGAATACCTGCGCGAACGCAAGACCGATGTGCGGCAGGTGGCAGAACGCGTGGTTGCCGCGCTGACTGGCCAGGGCGGTGTGGTGCCGGAAAAATTGCGCGAGCGCAATGAAGACACCATTCTTGTCGCACGCGATCTCTCGCCGGCTGACGTGATCCTGTTCAAGGATCATCAGGTTGCCGCCTTCGTCACCGATCTTGGCGGCCAGACTTCCCACACTGCGATTCTCGCGCGTAGTCTGGCGATACCTGCCATTGTTGCATTGCACACTGCGCGCGAACTGGTGCGCGAAGATGAATTGATCATCATTGATGGTACGCAGGGCGTGGTCATCATCGAGCCGGATGAAACTGTGCTGGCCGAATATCGGCTGAAGCAAAACCAATGGAAACTGGAGCGCCAGAAACTCACGCGCATCAGGACCGCGCCGGCCGATACGCTCGATGGCACTCACGTCGAGTTGCATGCCAACATTGAACTGCCTGGTGACCTCGACGGCGTGAAAGCCTCTGGTGCGGCGGGCATCGGCCTTTTTCGCAGCGAATTTGTATTCATGAATCGCCGCGATCTACCGACCGAGGAAGAGCAGTTCGAGGCGTATAAACAGGTGGCCGAAGGCATGAAGGGCAAGCCCGTGGTGATCCGGACGCTCGATATCGGCGCAGACAAATCGCTCAGTGGCCCCGATCAGGGTCCGGCACATTCAGCGCTTGGATTGCGGGCGATTCGATATTGCCTCTCGGAACCACAAATTTTCAATACGCAGTTACGCGCAATTCTTCGCGCCTCGCGCTTTGGCGATGTGCGCATCCTCATTCCCATGTTGATGTCGTCCTACGAAATCACACAGACGCTGGCAGCAATTTCTCGCGCGAAGGAGCAACTAAAACTCGAGGGCCGCAAATTCAACGACAACATACTGGTCGGCGGCATGATCGAGATTCCCGCTGCCGCGATAGCGTTACCGATGTTTTTGAAACGCCTCGATTTTATTTCGATCGGCACCAACGATTTAATTCAATACACCCTGGCCATTGACCGCACCGACGACAGCGTCGCCCACCTTTTCGACCCGTTGCATCCGGCGGTGTTGTCGCTGATCGCCGGCGTGATCCGGCAGGCGCGAGAGGCGGGTGTGCCAGTGACCGTGTGCGGAGAAATGGCCGGAGAAGTGCAGATGACGCGTCTGTTGCTGGGTTTTGGTCTGCGCGATTTCTCGATGCACCCCGCCAATCTGCCACTCGTGAAACAGCGCGTGCTGATGTCGAACCTGCCGGATATTGAACCCATAGTGGCGAGAATTCTCAAGGCGGATGAACCTGAGAAATTGCGTGCGCTGGTGGCGAAGTTAAACGTCTGATTGGCCCCAAAATATGCTCAGCGAAGTAAAAGATGTGACGCAATACGAAACCGGCAAACTTCGCCGCTGGTTTCATGACGATGAATTCGATCTCTACACGTGGGAAAACTACGATGGTGTGTTGCAGGGCTTCCAGCTTTGTTATGCCAAGCTCGGCAAGGAGCGCGCACTGCGCTGGTCGCCCGAGGTGGGTTATTCGCACGAAGGTGTCGATACGCCGGAAGACAAGCCGGGGCGTTACATGAGCGCGTTGTTCGTGGCTGATGGTGTATTCGATTCCAACAGCGTCGGCACTATTTTTGAAAACGCCGCGCTGGAAATGCCTGAGAAATTCAGAAGTTTTGTGCTCGAGCGCATTCGCGCCTACGAAAAGTTGTAGCGTAATTTCATGCGAAGAACTCTCGCGTCATTTGTGTCCGCGCTTTTGTCCACACTTCTGCTTGCAGGTTGCTCCTCCATCCCATTCCTGTCGGGTGAAATTCGCATCACTGCCGATGAACTCACGCAGAAAATGGCGCGCCGTTTCCCGCTTGAAAAAAATGTCGCAGGATTGCTCGAGGTCACGCTGGTACGGCCCATCGTGGAATTGGATGCCGCGGAAAATCGGCTGTTGACCAGTTTTGACGTCAGCGTAAAGCTGCCGCTATCGAATAAAAGTGTCACGGGAACACTGAAGATTTCGGGGCGGCCGGAATATGCCGCCGCCACGCAGGCGCTCTACCTGCGCGACGCACGCGTGGACCGTATTCGCATGGAAAAAATGCCCGATGCGTTGTCCGCGGCGTTGGCGAAAGCCGCATCGAGTCTGGCCAAGGATGCAATGGAAGACAAGCCGCTATACACGTTCAAGTCTGCGGATTTCACAAAATACGGCGTGCGTTATACGCCTGATCGGATCGAAGTGAGACCCGACGTGCTGGTGCTGAAGGTGAAGTGACACAGCCGGCGTGTTGCCGTCGCTTATAATCCACGCGGCAATTTGCCAAATCAGACCGCCTCTCTTTTTTCCGGAATTATTTTGGATCTAATCCTGTTACTCAAAGCCGCCATCCTCGGCGTGGTGGAAGGCCTGACCGAATTTCTGCCGATCTCCTCGACCGGGCATTTGATCCTCGCCAGCAACCTGCTCAGTTTCCCTGCCGACAAATCGGCCGTCTTTGACATCGTGATTCAGCCGGGTGCGATTCTGGCGGTTTGCTGGGAATACCGCGCCCGATTCACCGCCACCTTCGCCGGTATTGCAAGCAGCCCGGTCGCTCAGCGATTCACGCTGAATTTGATCATCGCCACCGTGCCCGCGGTGGTGCTGGGGCTCGCGTTCAAAAAAGTGATCGAACTGTATTTGTTCAAGCCAATACCAGTGGCGCTCGCATTCGTCGTTGGCGGCTTTATTATTTTGCTCGCTGAGCGCTGGTATCGCCAGCGCGTGCAAAGTCAACCCGCGCGTTTGATTGAATCGGTGGATGACTTGTCTTGGCTGCACGCGCTCAAGGTTGGCCTCGCCCAATGCGTAGCGCTGATTCCCGGTACGTCACGTTCAGGTGCCACCATTATCGGCGGCATGTTTTTTGGCCTGTCGCGTAAATGCGCAACAGAGTTTTCGTTTTTCCTCGCTGTGCCAATACTCTTTGGCGCAACCATCTATTCACTCTGGAAAGCGCGCGAAGTGCTATCGGTCGCCGACGTGCCCGTGTTCGGCGTCGGTTTTGTCACGGCGTTTATTTCTGCGTTTGTTGTCGTGCGGTGGCTGATCCGCTACGTGTCCACGCACGACTTCACCGTATTTGCGTGGTACCGCATTGTGTTCGGGCTAATCGTGCTGCTTACTGCCTACACAGGCGTGGTGGAGTGGCAGGCGCATTGATGTTCGACTAGGCGACAAGCCCGAATAAGAGCCACAAACACTAGCATTGGCGGGCGTTCCAGAGGTATTTTGCTCGCAAACCCTCGCCGAATGGCGATCTGCGTCATAGACGTGCATCGCACGCAGTAACTACTAGCCGAAGCGCTGCTTGGTGTAGCTACGTATCAACACCAGCAACTGCTCTTCCTGATACGGCTTACCCATATACTCGTTCACACCCAGCTCGATCGCGCGATTGCGGTGCTTGTCTGCGGTGCGCGAGGTGATCATGATGATGGGAATATTCCTAGTCTTTGCGTCAGCACGCACGTTGCGCGCGAACTCAAAGCCATCCATGCGCGGCATTTCGATGTCCAGCAGGATGATGTCAGGCTCGATGTCCTGCAACTGTTGAAGCGCATCCACACCATCTTTTGCGGTCGCGAAGTCGAAGCCTTCGCGCGTGAGCATGCGGCTGGTAATTTTTCTCACCGTAAGGGAATCATCGACCACCATTACCAGCGGCACCGTGCGTACCAACAACGGCGCTGCCGTATCCTCTCCGCCAGCAGGCATGGCGGCCGCAATCGCTTCGCCCAGCGATGGGCCCTTCACTTCTTCCAAGGGTTGTAGTGCCGATGTTCCGGCCTCATCGATGCGGGAACTGGTGATCGCCGATTTGGTTTCTGCGCCTTTTACATCTTCTACTCGAACCGTCGCCGTTTCACGGAAATGTAATTGGACCGGATTGATGATCAATATGATTTGGCCGGCACCGGTCACCGTCGCACCTGCAACGCCGACCAGGCGCGCAAGCTGCGGGCCAATCGATTTCACAACGATCTCACGGTTACCGATGATTTGATCGACTTGCACTGCCGCGCGTTGCTGACCACTCTTGGCCAAAATCACGGACGCTTTGCGCTGCGCGGAAACGGTGGGCTTGCCACCGAGCAGCGCGGCCATCGAGCGCAACGGATACTTATTGCCATTCCAGTCGATTTCGTTCAATTCAAGCAGCGGCTCGTAGCGCTTGCCTTTGTATTCCTGCACCTGCTCGATCATCACCGAGGGGATCGCGTACTGAACATCGCCAACCACGACCATCACCGCCTGCGTCACCGCGAGCGTTAACGGCAGCGCGATCGTGAAGACGGTGCCGCGCCCTGCCGTGGACGCAATGTCGATGCGACCGCCCAGTGAGACGATTTCATTTCGCACGACGTCCATGCCGACACCGCGGCCCGACACTTGCGTGATTTCGCTGGCGGTCGAAAAACCGGCGAGGAATATGTATTGCGTGAGCTGCGCTTCCGTGACTTCCGCATCCGCAGCGAGCAGGCCTTGTTCAATTGCTTTTTCGCGGATGCGCGTGAAATTCAGGCCACCACCATCATCAGACAACGTCAGTACTACCTCGTTACCAACCTGTTGCGCATCAATCGTGATTTCGCCGATTTCCGATTTGCCTTTTGCGACGCGATCAAACGGCATCTCTAGCCCGTGTGCGACTGCGTTGCGCAGCAAGTGCTCGAACGGTGGCGTGATTTTCTCCAGCACCGACCGATCAATTTCGACGCGCACGCCGCGGAATTCAAGATTAGCTTTCTTCGACAGATCTTTGGCCGTTTGCCGCACGACGCGATAAAAACGATCCTGCAAGTTACCCAAGGGCACCAGCCGCACGCCCATCAAGCCCTGCTGGAGATCGCGATTCAAGCGCGCCTGCTGGATCAAGGCCGCTTCGGTCTCGTCGAGATTTTTTTGCAGCGACAATTGCAACGTGATGACGTCGTTCAGGCTCTCGGCCATGAAACGCGTCAATTCCTGAGTTCGCGAGAAACGGTCGAACTCAAGAGGATCAAAGGCCGCACCGCGCTCTTCGGCTTCTTTGATGCGCGACTGAATCTGCGATTCAGATTGGATTTCGACTTCGCGCAATTGCACCTTCATGCGCGAAATGTTTTCTGCCAATTCAACCAGTGATTGCTTGAACGTCAGCATTTCCTGATCGATGCGCGAACGCGCAATGGACAACTCGCCAGCTTCATTTACAAAGCGGTCGATAATATCGGCGTTTACGCGCAATAACGATTGACGCTCACGGCCATCGGGTGCGGCTTCATCGCGCACGGCTTGTGCGGCAGCGGCCATCACGGCAATGATTGCCGGCTTGTCTTTCTGATGCTCAAACACATCGGCAACCGGGACGTCGATGAGTGAACCGACTTGCTCGCCCGCCTGCAACCGGTCAAGCGCGCCGGTAAAGCGGTCAAAATTCTCATCGATGTCGTCAAACAGCGCGGTTGCTGGCGCTGCCTCCCGATCCATCGCAATCATCTTGGTTTCGATCACGTGCGCCAGTTCGCCCAGGCGCATCAGGCCAGCCATCCGCGCACTACCCTTCAGGGTGTGGAAGTGGCGCGCCAGTTCGATCACTGGCGTATGGTCGGCTGGGACGTTACGCCAGGCGCGTAAGCCATCGCCTACTTGCGGGACGATTTCCTTGGCTTCTTCAACAAATATTGGCAGCAGGTCAACGTCAATATCGTCTTCAATCCGGCGCTTTTCTTTGCCAGATTCAAATGCGGGTTCGATGGAAACGGGTGCCACAGGCAAAGGCGCTGGCACTGGGACTACCGCAAAAGGTGCAACGACAGGAATTTCGGGAGTTAACTTTGCTGGGGTGTCCGCAATGAACTGCGGGACAAACTCAGGCGCCGTTTCCAGTGCGATCGCATCTGGCGCTACAGACGGCTCGAAGCTTGATAGATCGAGTTCATCGCTAGCAGCAATCGGTGCTGTTGGGAGCGCAATAGGTGCGAGCGGGGCAGACGCGTTATCTATAGGAATATCAGGTGCCGGCAATGCAAAAGACAATGATTCCGCCTCTATTGGTGCGACCGGTGCCTTGATAAATGTACTTTCAGCGCGCTTGGCCAGCTTCAGCGTCTCGCGTAATTCCATCAGGTCTCGGACCACGTCGTCGCGCGGCGTAGGCAACTCATGTGTATGCAGGCCCATCACCATGCTGCTGAGGGCGTCTACGGCCTGACGCATGACGCTCAAGCGATGCGCATCCAGCATGGGTGAGAATTCGATGACATCGTGCGACCATTTCTCAAGCATGGCGGCAACATCGGCAATCATGTCGAAATTTGTAGTGCGCGAGGAGCTGGTGAGCGTGTGTGCCGCGCGCATGAACTCGTGCGAGAGAGGTTGCAACGGCTTGACTTCAAGCGTTGTCATTTCGTTATCGAGCGTGGCGATGTGCTGTGCTGCTTCGCCAAGATAGATATTGAATAGTGCGTGCGGAACCACGACCGAACCCACCAGCACGTCGGGCGGCTCGATTGGCGTGACAGGAGTTGGAACAAAAGATTCCAACGCAGCAACCGGCTCAAGCGCCTCATCCTTAACTGCCGCTGCCGACAGCACAACCGCATCTAACTCGGGAGGAGCCGCTTCAAGGTCAAGCGACGGTAGCGATTCAGACAGATCGGTTACAGGCGCAGAAAATTGCTCAAATGTTGGCGTGATCAAATCTTCAAACAAGCCATCGGCACTAACCGCAGATGGTTCCGTCGCTTCAGTTGCCGTGACCTCGGGCCGGGGCGTCGGCACGATGATCGAATCGGCGAGTGGCGCGGAGATGGGTTCTTCACCGTTCTTCAGCATTTCTGCCATGCCAGCGATATCGGCACCATCAACGTGCGCGGTGCTATCTGCTTTTAGCGCTTCAACCCAGCCCGAGAATGCAGTCGAAGTCCGCTCGACAAATCCAAGCAAACCAGCAGTGGCCGGTTTCTCGTCTTTCAACCACTTGTTAAAAACCTGCTCGCAGTTCCAGGCCACATCGCCAAGATCCGCCAAGCCCACCATTCGACCTGAGCCCTTGAGCGTATGATAGCCGCGCCGTATCGTGATAAGCGCATCATCATCGTGGGCATTTTCTCGCAGCAGGCCAAGGTTTTCGCGAATGGTCGCCACGACTTCAGTAGCTTCTTCGAGGAATATTTCCAGTAGCTCCGAGTCCACCTCTGCTGCGGGAGCGTCAATCAACTGGACAGTCTGCGCTGCCGGTGCTTCGGTTGGTTTGTCGGGCGCAATTTCGGCAAGCGCTGATACGACGCCGGTCTTGTTCGGATCGAAGGTCTGGTCCAGAGCCTTCAACATTTCGTCACTTTGTCTGGCTGACGCGGTATCGGCAATTAGCGTGGCATCTTGTTTCAATTCTTCGACCGCTTCGCGCAACTGATCGCGCGACGCCGTTTGTGCGGGTTGTTGCTTCCAGTCCTCGTAGCGCTCCTGCACTTTTTGCTTGGCAACATCGATATCCGCATGGGATACCGGTGACTTGATCAAGCTACGCTCTGGTTCCACCGGTTTACTGGCAAGCCCGAACCGGATCAACGCTGGCAGTAGCGCTTCACGTGGATGCGCCGTGCCTTGCTGCAAGGCCGCGATATACAACCCCATTGCCGAGACGCCTTCTGCAACAGCTTCTGCATCCTCGCCGACACCCGTAATCGCGCCGGACGCGAAACGTCCCACACGTTCGCGCAAAAGTTGATTGAGCGCTGCCGCTTCATCCAACTCCAACATCGTCAGCGCACCCTGCACTTGCGAAAACATTGGTACCAGCGTGTTGAGTTCGGCCGGTTTAGATGGTTCGCGGAAGAAGGTATCCAGCGCACCCTCAATCGTCGCCAGATTTACCTGCACTTCCTGTCCGACCTGAAACATCAGCATGCGTTCTTGCGCTCGCTTGGACATATCGTCCATGACCGCTGACGCGCCAACCGACGACGACGGAAGTGCTGCGCCTGCTATCGCACCCTTCAGGCGCGCGACGATATTGTTTGCTTGCGCGCTGAAATCTGATGACAGGCGGAAATAATTTTCCAGCGAAGACTCAAGAAACAGCAAGGCTGTTGCCATTTCAAGTGATAACACCTCGCTACCGAGTCCTTGAGTCTTGCGTAAATGCGCACCCACGGCACCGACGACTTGTACCACTTGCGTCAAATCTTTATTCGGCTGCTGTTGGGCGGCGCGGTAAAACGGTTCACTCTGCGTAAAAAACTGCTCCAACGATGCGCGATTACCACTTGCAAACTTGAGCCAGTTTTCTTTTTGTTCCTGCACTTGATCGCGCATACCGCGAATTACGGCCTTTTGTTTGTCGTCCGCGCCAAGAACACCGCGCTCGACGGGCACGGCAAGCAACTCATCAAGGCGATACAACTCGCGGATTTTGGTCAATCTTTCGGTATTGGCTTTCGACCGTCCGATGACCAGCAGGATGTCTCTAAAAAGTTTTTCAGGAATTTTTTGCACGCCCTCGATCAACAACTTGATCTGCTGGTCGATTTTGCCAAACAGTTGGACCGCCAACGTTCCGGATTCGGCAGGATTGCTTGCCACGGCATCAAAAAACCCGCTTGCTGCATACCAGAATGAGACCGTTGGCGATGTCACTTGCAGCGCTTCAATGGCCAGCGTCGCATTGCGCATCTCACGCGCGCCGCCAATCATGTCCTTGTCGCGAAGCAGTTTCAGCAATCCTGCCTGATACATGCCGCGCCGCTGCTTTATTGCTTCCGCAAGCATTTCGGGTTTTGGCAACGCGACGGTGTTGTCTGGCATCATTGTTGCGAGTGAAAGATCGGGCGAAAACAGGTCTATTTCTGAGGCATCATTGGCCCCCCGCGCTCTATTGACTTCAAGATACGCGCGCGCGAGCTGCATTGGACGGTCAGGTTCCCCCGCCATCAAGCTGTCCAGATATGCGGACAAACTTGCCGTCGCAGTCAATGCGGTACTGATGCGCTGTGGCGCTTGCGCCCGTGCGTTCGGGTCGCTTTCAAGACTGCCTACAAGCTTTTCGATTTCCTCGTTAAACCGTGTGGCGGCGCCGAGGCCGACCATCGTGAGCGCGCCTGAGACTTGATGTAAATGGGTCGCAGCATACTTGGCCGCCTTTGTATTGCCGGGATTAGCAGTCAGCGCCTCAAGATGCGTGTGCGTTTCATTCAGCGAATGCTCAATCTCGGCCTTTACCCATGAAAGTGGGCCGATATCGAATGCGGGTTTTGGATTCGGAGGCATTTAGCGCAAGCCGGATTTCAGTCGGACACGATTGATGTGGTTTGGGGGGGCGTTACAACTTGAACCCGGAAACAGAGGCCTTGAGATCAGAGGCAACGTCGGCCAACTCTTTAATCGACGAAGCCGTTTGTTGCGTACCCGTTGTGGTTTGCCGATTGATCTCAAGAATGTCTTGCATGTTGCGCGCAACTTTGTTGGCCGACGACGCCTGCGCTTGGGTATCTGCAGAAATGCGCTGAATGAGATTCGCCAAACTCTTGGTAACCGTATCGATCTCGCTCAGCGCTTGTCCCGCGGCATCAGATAGTTTTGCGCCCTCCACCACACCCGTTGTCGACTTTTCCATAGCGGCTACCGCATCCTGCGTATCCGCTTGAATGGTCTTCACAATTGCACCGATTTGCTTTGTAGCCTCACCAGAGCGTTCAGCCAGTCGCTGCAC
Source organism: Betaproteobacteria bacterium (assembly GCA_031401935.1). Lineage (GTDB taxonomy): Bacteria > Pseudomonadota > Gammaproteobacteria > Burkholderiales > Usitatibacteraceae > UKL13-2. Next base: position 15,185 of record JANNRY010000386.1, read on the forward strand.
CTCCTCGGCAACCACCGAGAAACCGCGCCCGGCCTCACCGGCCGAGGCCGCCTGAATAGCGGCGTTAAGCGCAAGGACGTTCGTTTGCTCAGTAATGTCAGAAATCAGCTCCACAATTTCACCAATTTCCTGAGAGCTTTCGCCCAGCCGTTTTATGCGTTTTGAAGTTTCCTGAATTTGATCGCGAATGTCGTTCATGCCGGAGATCGAGTTTTGTACCGCGAGACGACCTTTGTCGGACGCCGCGAGTGAACGCATTGCAACCTGTGAAGACTCTTCAGCGTTAGAGGACACCGTCGCCAGCGTTGTGGCTACGCTCAACACCTGTTGGGTTGTGTCCTGAATTTCTTTCGACTGCTTTTCTGCAGCGTCGAGTAACTGCACCGAGACTGCCTGTGCCTGCTGGGACTTTGCTGACACCGATGTTGATGCATTGTTAACCCCTGTGACTAACGTACGCAACTCGTCGATCGTGTAATTCATGGAGTCTGCAATCGCGCCGGTGATGTCTTCGGTCACTTTTGCTCGAATGGTCAAGTCGCCATCGGCCAAGTCTCCCATTTCGTTCAGTAGCCGCAAGATGGCTTCTTGATTACGCTTGTTCTCGGTTTCGGACTCTGCCGCCCGCTTTCGCGCATCGGACAAAAACACTGCAGCAATTAGGCCAAGGAAAATCAGTGCCAGCGTGCCGAATATGAACGCGAGGATAAGAAGGAGGTTCCTCTTCTCCACCGCAAGCGCTTTTTGTAACTCTTCCACGTTGTTGAGGAGTTGGTCAGAACCCTGTTGCAGTACGCGTCCCGATTGCCGTGCTGAAACCAGCTTTTGGACGCTTCCCAGAATAGGTTTGATGTTTTCCTCAAATCGATTGAATGATTCGCGCAGCTTGGCTACCTTGGCTTTTGCATCGCCATCGCGCAGAGCGCTGATGCCGAGCGCATCCGACCCGGATTCCAGCGCTTTAATCAGCTCACGGAAATCATTCGTATCTTTACCCATCAGGAACGGGACAGTAGGATCAATGATCTCTCCGCCAAGAATTTCGGCAGACCCGCGGCCTAGTCGCTCTGACAGAAACGTCAGACGGTTAACCTTTAAAACTTGTACTGGAGGCGCTCCCGACTGCTGCATCAGACCGGTCAAGTCTTGAGATAGCTCGGCAAGCTCCTCAGAACCTGCCCGCACCTGGGCAATGTTGCGAGACAGTTCCGACAGGTCATTTTTTGCATTAAGGATAGAACTAGCCGCTGTTGAGCCATCTGTAAAACGCTTCGTCAGCTCTGCCAACCGGGACGTAAGCTCTTCGCTAATCTTGGCACTAGGTACGGTAGTGTTGAAAGCCTCGCCGCCGTCATTGAGAACCTTAAGGTAGAGTTGAAATTGATCCCGACTGTCCTCCAGTTGTGGGAAGGACGCTATATCGCCACGTGCAGCCAAGCCTGCTGATTTCGCCAGCCGCTGGGAGTGATACTGTAATTGCGAAGTTATGTTGGCAAAGGTTGAAATATCGCTGCGATCTCTCGCATCAAGGAAAATCGCACCGATAGTCAGAGCACCGAACAGCCCCGCAATGGTGAGCAGAATTGGCAATTGCTGTTCGATTGGGCGGTCACCGATAAGTGGCAGCTTGAACGCCCCACCTTTTCTTGTTGGCTTAGCGACTTTGGCCGCTGCGACATCCGCAGTTATTTTTCGCGTTTGAGCGCCTGTT
>JANNRY010000387.1:0-3588 GCA_031401935.1 Betaproteobacteria bacterium
TATTTTTAGTAAATAGGGATCGCGCTACAGCATTCAATCCCGGGATTTCGGGGCGGCAGTCGATTGCTGACAAGCCGCCAGCCAGCCACGCAGGATCGCGACCTCCTCAGGCTCCATGCGCGCGCGCGTGAACAAGCGCCGCATCCGCGTCATAAATCGTTTTGGCTCGTCGGGATTAAGAAATCCGGTCGCAATCGCGGTGGCTTCGAAATGCTTCAAGAATCCCTCCACTTCGCCCACGCTTGCTTGTGCGCGTTCGGTGTCCGCGGCAATGCCGAACGCGGCCGCTGTCATCATCAATTCATATGCGGCCACCTGCACCGCTTGCGAGACATTGAGTGACGAATACTCGCCATTGGCAGGAATGGCCGAAACCAACTGGCAGCGATCAACTTCTTCATTGGACAAACACATCGCCTCGTTGCCAAAAACGAGTGCGACATCGCCGAAAGCCGCCTCTGATATTGCGATTTCTGCCGCCTCGCGCAGCGGCTTGAATGGATGCGAGAGTTCACGCTTTCGGGCCGTAAAAGCGATCGCGAAACGGACATCGGCAATCGCCTCATCGAACGTCGCGACCACACGCGCGTTCATCAGCACGTCGGTGGCACCCGAGGCGAGTGCGACGGCATCTCGATGGGTGGTTACATCCGCGATCTTTGGTGCGACCAGCACGAGATTAGTGAGGCCCATTGTTTTCATCGCGCGCGTGGCGCTGCCGATATTGCCGGGATGCGATGTCTCGATCATCACCACGCGCACGCGTGCAAGTGGGCTGGCATGCGGGCTGACATGTGGGCTGGCCAATGTTTCCAAGGGAGACGACGAAGCTTCATTCATATAAAATAAGGCCTTACTCTTGCTCTTTACTGAAAATTAAAATGCACCCGATGTTAAATATCGCCGTAAAAGCGGCGCGCCGTGCTGGTGCGATTATCAGCCGCGCATCCAACGATCTGGATAAGCTCACCGTCGAGCTGAAAGCGCCCAATGATTTCGTTTCAGAGGTGGATCGCGCGGCCGAAGCTGCCGTCATCGAGGTGCTAAAACAAGCATATCCCCAGCATAGCATTCTTGCTGAAGAGTCCGGCGAGACGAAAACCGACTCCGACTACCAGTGGATCATCGATCCGCTCGACGGTACCACCAATTTTTTGCACGGCTTCCCACAGTATTGCGTATCGATTGCGCTCGCGGTGAAGGGCACGGTAAACCACGGCGTGATTTATGATCCCACGCGTAATGAATTGTTCACAGCCTCCAAGGGCGGTGGCGCATTCCTGAATGATCGCCGCCTGCGTGTATCCAAAAAACTCCAGTTACAGGAATGTTTGATCGGCACCGGATTTCCGTCGCGTGAAATGCATAACTTCGACCGCTATCTCGCCACATTCAAAGACCTCACCCCCAAATGCGCCGGTATCCGTCGGCCCGGTGCAGCCGCACTTGATCTCGCCTATGTCGCTGCCGGGCGTTACGATGGCTTCTGGGAAATGGGCTTAAGCGCGTGGGACATGGCGGCCGGCGCGCTGATGATCAAGGAAGCGGGCGGGTTGGTAACTGACTTTAATGGTGACGACAATTATCTGAAAACCGGCACCATTGTCGCCGCGACACCGAAGCCCTTCCCAGCGCTGCTAAAAATCGTTCAAGCGCACAAATAGATTCGCCATTGGCCATGCATCGTATTGTGATTGTTGGTGGTGGTGCTGGCGGACTTGAGTTAGCGACGCATCTCGGTGATGGGCTCGGTAAACGCGGCGCGGCACGCATCACGCTGATTGATCGCAGCCGCACGCATTTGTGGAAGCCATTGCTGCACGAAGTTGCCGCTGGCAGCATGGATATTCATGCACATCAGCTCGACTATCTGGCGCAGGCGCGTTGGCATCACTTTACCTTTGTCCTGGGCTCGCTTGAAGGGCTGGATCGATCCCATTGCACGGTAAACGTGAGCGAAGTATGCGATGACAGTGGTGAGATCATCCTGCCTGTCAGGCAAATCAAATACGACACGCTTGTCATTGCGATCGGTTCCCAATCCAATGACTTCGGCACACCCGGCGTTGGCGAGCACACATTTACAATCGACAACGCATGGGACGCGCATCTATTTCACCGCCGCCTCGTCAACGCCTGCTTCAAAGCCAACTTTGCCAACGATGGACACGTCATCAATATTGTCATCGTCGGTGCTGGTGCAACGGGTGTTGAACTGGCCGCGGAGTTGCACAACACAACGCGCATGCTGGCCGCGTACGGTCTTGACCATTTCGACCCTGAAAAGCAGATCCATCTTTCTATTGTCGAAGCCGGGCCACGCATACTCGCCGGGCTGCCGGATTATCTTGCTGAGGCAACGCAAGATATTCTCAAAAGCCTGAACGTGGAGGTGATGTGCGGCGAAAAAGTAACTGGCGCACGTGTCGGCGCATTGGACACGGCTTCTGGAAAAACGCTATCGGCTGATTTTGTCGTGTGGGCGGCGGGAGTTCGCGCACCGGATGTTCTCAAAGATCTCGACGGGTTGGAAGTGAATCGCTTGAATCAACTCGCCGTGTTGCAAACGTTGCAAACTACGCTGGACGAGAATATTTTTGCGCTCGGTGACTGCGCCGCATGCCACTGGCGAGACAGCCAGAATGTTCCGCCTCGCGCACAATCGGCGCACCAGCAAGCCAGTCATTTGGTCGACACGATGAAACGTCGTGTCAAAGGCAACTCGGCAAATGCGATGCCCGAATTTCGGTATCGCGATTTCGGCTCTCTCGTTTCATTGGGCAACTACAGCTCGGTCGGCACACTGATGGGATTTGTCTCGCGCGGCAGTGTGCGCGTGGAAGGTCTGCTCGCCAAAATGTTTTATATCTCGCTTTATAAAATGCATCTGATGGCGCTGCACGGCTTTTGGCGCATGGCACTCGACACGCTAGCGCGCATGATCAAGCGCCAGACCGAACCAAGGGTGAAATTGCATTAATGACAACAGCGACTGATAAGACCTTCAGCGGACACACGCCCATGATGCAGCAGTATTTACGTATCAAGGCCGAGCACCCCGACACACTCGTGTTGTACCGCATGGGCGATTTCTACGAATTATTTTTTGATGATGCGGTGAAGGCATCGAAGTTACTCGGCATTACGCTCACCACACGCGGCCAGTCGGCAGGCACGCCAATCAAGATGGCGGGGGTGCCATTCCACGCGCTTGAACCATACCTTGCCAAGCTGGTGAAAGTTGGCGAATCGGTGGCCATTTGTGAGCAGATTGGTGAGGTCACCAACAAGGGTCCGGTGGAGCGCGCAGTGACGCGCATTGTTACACCCGGCACTCTCACTGACAGCGCCCTGTTACCAGAGGTCAGCGATGTGCTGGTTGCGTCCATTTTTGTTCGTGACAATGTATTGGGTATCGCATCGCTGTCGTTGGCCAGCGGGCGATTTCGCGTGATCGAAACTTCTTTCACACAACTGAACGCAGAGCTTGAACGGTTGCAACCGTCAGAATTGATCGTACCCGAAGGCGCTGATTTCAACGCGAACGGTACAACCGTGCGGCGCATGCCCGATTGGCAATTCGACACG
>JANNRY010000388.1:0-3949 GCA_031401935.1 Betaproteobacteria bacterium
GTGCAACGCATACTCGCACTCGCACATGAAACCGGCACCAAGGTGGTGGCACGTGGCTCGGGAACGGGGCTGTCGGGCGGTGCCACGCCGCTGGGCGATGGCATTCTTTTATCGCTGGCGAAATTCAATCGCATTGTCAGCGTCGATCCGCTGGCGCGCACGGCGCGGGTGCAGCCGGGCGTGCGTAACCTGAAAATTTCAGAAGAAGTCGCACCGCTCGGCCTCTACTATGCGCCGGACCCTTCGTCGCAGATTGCTTGCTCGATCGGTGGCAACGTGGCCGAAAATGCGGGCGGCGTGCATTGCCTGAAGTACGGGCTCACGGTGCACAACGTGCAGAAAATCGAGGTGGTCACCATCGAGGGTACAACGGCCACCATCGGCTCTGATGCGCTTGATGCACCGGGTTACGACTTGCTCGCGTTGATGACGGGCTCAGAAGGCATGCTCGGCGTGACGACCGAGGTCACGGTCAAGTTGGTGCCAAAGCCACAACTTGCGCGGGTGGTGATGGCGAGTTTTGATGACATCGAAAAGGCGGGGGATGCGGTCGCCAACATCATCGGTGCAGGCATCGTGCCTGCGGGCCTTGAAATGATGGACAAGCTTGCCAATGCAGCGGTCGAAGATTTCGTGCATGCCGGTTACGATCTTGATGCCGAGGCGATTCTGCTTTGCGAATCCGATGGCACACCCGAAGATGTAGAAGAAGAAATCGCGAAGATGGAAGCGGTGTTGAGAGCCTCCGGCGCAACCGCTTGCCGCGTATCTCAAAATGAAAGCGAGCGACTCAAATTCTGGTCGGGACGTAAAGCCGCGTTTCCTGCCGTCGGTCGAATTTCGCCGGATTACTATTGCATCGACGGTTCGATTCCAAGACGTGCACTGGCACCGGTGTTGAAACGCACCGCTGAACTTTCCGTTCACTACAAACTGCGTTGCGCCAATGTGTTTCACGCCGGGGACGGCAATCTGCATCCGTTGATTTTGTTCGACGCCAACATTCCGGGTGAACTTGATCGTACTGAACAATTTGCGGCCGATATTCTCGAGCTTTGTATCAAGCACGGCGGCACCATCACCGGTGAGCATGGCGTTGGCATTGAAAAGGTAAACCAGATGTGCAGCCAGTTCACGGATGCCGAGCGCGAAATGTTTTTTGCTGTGAAGCGTGCGTTTGATCCTGCCATGCTGCTCAATCCCGGCAAGGCCATTCCAACGTTGAACCGTTGCGCCGAGTATGGTCGTATGCGCGTGCATGGCGGACAGTTGGCGCATGCGGACATACCAAGGTTTTAATATGGAGGTCGGCTCTGGGCGCGGAGTTTGGGGCAAAATGTCCCGTGAAGGACCGCCATTGCTAGAGGTCTATTGTTTTTTGCTAAGAAGCGCTGCCTAGCCATGCAGTCAGCATTGATCCAGGATTTCCAGCGCATTACCCCGCCGCTAAAAATCATCGCCGATACCGAGCGCCTGAAACCGTTTGAAACCGATGCATTTATTTCGCATCGCGCGCTGCCGCTGTGCGCTGTGTTGCCCGAATCGGAAGCACAGGTGGTGGCGATTGTGAAAGCGTGCAACGCACGCGGCGTACCGCTAGTGACGCGCGGTGCCGGTACCAGTATTTCGGGTGGCTCGATCCCGCTCAGCAACGGTGCACTGGCGGTGATGACGCGCATGAATAAAATTCTTGATGTCGATCCAGCGTCCCGCACCGCGCGCGTGCAACCGGGGGTGGCAAATGCGGCGGTATCGGTGGCGGCTGCACCGTATAAATTGTTCTATGCACCCGATCCGTCGAGCCAGATTATTTGCTCCATTGGCGGCAATGTTGCCGAAAATTCAGGTGGCATTCACTGTCTCAAATACGGCCTCACCGTACACAACGTAATGCGGCTTCGAGTGGTCGCACTGAACGGCGAAACTCTTGAGATCGGCTCTGCTTCACTCGATGCGCCGGGTTACGATTTGTTGGCGCTGATGAATGGCTCGGAGGGATTGCTGGGGCTTATCACCGAAATCACCGTGAAGCTCACGCCGGAACCCGAACACATCGAAACACTATTGGCCGCATTTCCATCGGTGACGGATGCGGCAAATGCGGTTAGCGAAATCATCGGTGCGGGCGTGATACCGGCAGCACTTGAGATGATGGACAAGATGGTCATCATGGCCTGCGAGAAATTCATGTCCGCCGGATTTCCGCTCGACGCCGAGGCGTTGCTGCTGGCTGAGCTCGATGGTGACACTGAGGAAGTCCGCGAGCATCTGGAAAAAGTGGAAAGTGTATTGACAGCGTGTAATGCGCAGCAAATCCGTCGTGCTCGCGATGCGACCGAGCGCGAGACACTCTGGAAATCGCGCAAAGGCGCATTCGCTGCACTGGCCACGATTAGCCCGGACTACTACTGCATGGATGGTACCATCCCGCGCCGCGCGCTGCCCGAAGTGCTGGCGCGCTACCAGCAATTGGCGGCCGAATACGGCATGATGATCGCAAATGTATTCCATGCAGGTGACGGCAACCTGCACCCGGTAGTTTTTTACGATGCCTCGATTGCGGGTGAAATGGAACGTAGTGAGGAACTGGGCGGAAAGTTGCTGGAAATTTGTGTGGAAGTTGGCGGCACGATTACCGGTGAACACGGTGTCGGTATTGAAAAACTAAGACAGATGTGCGTGCAGTTTCGTGAAAAAGAATTGGCGATGTTTCATGCAATCAAGGCGGTTTTTGATCCTGCTGGTCTGCTCAATCCGGGTCGTGCGGTGCCGGAATTGAAACGCTGCAGCGAATGGGGTGGCATGCATGTGCGCGACGGCAAAATTCCGCACGCCGACATTCCCAGATTTTGACGAGACGAGAAAATGGATGCTTCTTTTATTAGCGAGCGCGTAAAGCTTGCACTGGCGAGTAAAACGCCATTGGCCATTCATGGCGGCAATACCAAAGCATTTTATGGCGGCGCAATTGTCGGCGAACCGCTGGACATTCGCTCCTACACCGGCATCATCGAATACGAGCCCAAGGAATTGGTGTTGACGGTACGTGCCGGCACGACACTTGCCGAGATCGAGTCGGTGATGGATGGCGCTTCGCAGATGCTGCCGTTTGAGCCGCCGCATTTTTCCGGGGGCAGCAATACTGGCTGCACTATCGGCGGCACGGTCGCTGCCGGTCTGTCTGGGCCGCGTCGCCCATACACGGGTGCGGTACGCGATTTTGTTCTTGGTGCCCGCATCATTGACGGCAAAGGTGACGATCTGCGGTTTGGCGGACGGGTGATCAAGAACGTCGCGGGATATGATGTGTCACGTCTCATGACGGGTGCCATGGGGACGCTGGGCGTGTTGCTGGATCTGTCGTTCAAGGTACTGCCGAAGCCCGTTGAAAATCTAACATTGCGCTACAAGCTTGATGAGGCAACCGCGATTCGTCAATTCAATGAATGGGCGGGCAAGCCGTTACCGATTTCAGCAACGTCCTGGCATGGCGGCGTGGCGATGTTGCGGCTATCTGGTGCAACTGCTGGCGTCAAGGCCGCGCGATTGAAACTTGGCGGCGAGGTCGTTAATGATGATGTTGCGTTGAAATTCTGGCGTGCGTTGCGTGATCAACAGGACGTTTTTTTTCAGTCGACCGAGCCACTCTGGCGCGTGTCGGTGCCGCCAACAACGCCACCGCTGTCGCTTGGCATGCCGCATTGGATTGAGTGGGGCGGTGGGTTGCGGTGGCATCGTGGTGCCGCCGATGTATCGATGCTTCGCACAAGAGTTGCGGCGGCAGGTGGTCACGTGACGCTGTTTCGCAACGGTGAAAAATCGGTCGGCGTATTTAATCCGCTACCGCCTGCGCTGTTGAAGATTCATCGCGATTTGAAAGCAGCATTCGACCTGGAAAATATTCTCAATCGCGGCCGCATGGATAACTTTTAGACTTCACCCATAAAAA
>JANNRY010000389.1:0-4136 GCA_031401935.1 Betaproteobacteria bacterium
GTGGGCGGCGAGCAATTTGCGCAGCGTGGGCGAGACTGCCGGATGGGTGTGTTCTATGCCCTGAAGCCACGCCTCGCGCGCGCCACTTTCCATTTCCAGCGCCTCGGTCAGCAGCGGATCAATTTGCAGCCAGTGCTCCCGCGAAATATTCATGTGTAGTTGGCTGAAAGGATCCGTTTACTGGTAAACGCAATCTACACGCAATTGCCGCCAGCAGCTCAGCCTTCGATCATCGTCATCAGCAGCGCACGCGCCTTGCTCCACTCGCGTTGCACGGTGCGCTCTGAAATATCCAGCGCTTCTGCGATCTCGGCTGCATTCATGCCACCAAAGAAACGCATTTCAACGAGCCGCGCCAACGCCGGATCAAGTTTGGCCAGACTATCCATCGCCGCATTAACCTCTTCAAGGTCGATCGCGGCGCCAACGCCTTCTTGCACGGCGGTATCAAGAGTGACGAGATCAAGATCGCCGCCGCGTCGCAGCGCGCGTTCTTCGCGAACCGTGTCGATGATGATGCTGCGCACCGTTCGTGACGCGTAGGCCAGGAACTGCAGGCGATTGGGAAATTTGAGATCAGGGCCATTGGCCAGCTTCATGTAGCTATCGTGCACCAGTGCAGTGGTCTGCATGGAGCCGTTTAGCCCGCTACGGCTGAGGCGCGCATGCGCGATTTTCTTGAGTTCCGGATACCAGACGCTGAATGCTTCATCCAGCTCAGCGGTATGCTCCTGCTCGATTTTCTGAAATGCGATGGCGAGGTCGGTCATGGGGGGCGGATCGAAGCGACGCATCGGAGGCGATGCCAAGTCTGCACCTATTCTCACATAGCTTTACTGCGATCAGGCGGGACACTTTTGCCACATCGGCTGTGCAGAAATGGGAATCGATGAAACAGACAAACTCTAGCACTGGTGGGGCTTTCAGGCATAAACTGCCCGGAAAGCCTCACCAGTGCTTGATCTACGTATAAATAACTAAAACAATGCCTCTTCCATCTGCAACACACTATCCGCGCCTTGAATCAGCGCGTCGGCGAACGACGGTGCCATGGTCAGGATGTGATCTGCGTAAAAACGCGTCGTCATGATCTTGGCTTTGAGGTAATCGCCATCGCCCTCACCGGCTTTGATTTGCGTTGCCGCAGCGAGTGCTGCGCGCGCCATCATCCAGCCGCCGGACACGGTACCCATGAGTTTCAGGTAGTGCACCGCACCGGCGAATACGGCCGCCGGATTGTTCGGGAACATCGTGGCGATCCACTCTGTCGCGCGCTTGGCGCTGGCGATACTGGCCGACAATTGTGTGGCAATCGATTTCAAATTCACGTCGTTCATCGCCAACAGCATTGCGGGCAATTTTTCCATTTCAGCAATCAATGCCAACGCGGTCTGCCCACCTTCACGCCCGACTTTGCGCCCAACCAAATCGTTGGCCTGAATGCCCGTCGTGCCTTCGTAAATCGCCGAGATGCGCGCGTCGCGGTAATACTGCGCCGCACCGGTTTCTTCAATAAAGCCCATACCGCCGTGCACCTGAATGCCGAGTGACGTCACCTCGATGCCGATCTCCGTGCTCCACCCTTTGACGATGGGAATAAGCAACTCAACAAGTGCCTGATTCATGCGCTTCAATTTTTCGTCGGTTGAGCGCTCCGCGATATCGAGGCACGCCGATGTGTAATACGTCAACGCGCGCGTTGCTTCGGCATAAGCGCGCATTGTCAGCAACATGCGCTTGACATCCGGGTGATAGATGATCGGCACTGATTTTGGCGATGGCCCCAGCGATGCAGGAACGGCCGTGACCGGACGGCCCTGGACACGCTCACGCGCCCACACCAGTGCATGCTGATAGGCGCGTTCGGAAATCGATACACCTTCGAGTCCAACACCGAGCCTAGCCGCATTCATCATCACGAACATGTATTCGATGCCGCGATTGGGTTCACCCACGACGTACCCGGTCGCGCCACCGGCATCGCCATAGACCATGACGCAGGTTGGGCTGCCATGAATACCCATCTTGTGTTCGATCGACACGCACTTCACGTCATTGCGCGCACCGAGTGAACCATCGTCATTGACCATAAATTTCGGTACAACGAAAAGCGAGATACCTTTGACACCGTCCGGCGCGCCTTCGATGCGCGCCAGCACCAGATGAATAATGTTTTCCGTGTAATCGTGTTCGCCGTAGGTGATGAAAATTTTCTGCCCCGAAATCTTGTAGCTGCCGTCAGCCTGCGGGACAGCTTTGGAGCGCAACAGCGCCAGATCGGAGCCTGCCTGCGGCTCGGTCAGGTTCATGGTGCCGGTCCATTTGCCTGCGGCCATGTTGGGGATGAATTTGGCCTTCACCTCTGCCGAGGCGTGTTCATCGAGTGCTGCAATCGCACCGAGCGTCAACAGTGGGCAAAGCTTGAATGCCATATTGGAGCTACCCAACATTTCCGACACCGGTGTGGCGACGATATGCGGCAATCCCTGTCCGCCAAAAGCCAGCGGCGCTTCGAGCTGGCTCCAGCCACCTTCGACGTATTTCCAATAGGCTTCTTTAAAACCCTTTGGTGTCGTGACGACATTGTTGGCAATGGAAGCGCCTTCCATGTCGCCGCTGCGATTGATCGGTGCCAACACTTCCTTGGAAAATTTCCCGGCCTCATCAAAAATGGCGCTGACCAGATCCGGTGTGACTTCTTCGCAGCCCGGCAGCTTGGCAATTTCATCCAGACCGATGACGTGCTGCAACAGGAAGTTAATGTCTTTGAGCGGTGTGTTGTATTCGGACATGCTGTTCTCCTGATGTTAAAGCGCGGCGGTCAGCTGTGGGACCAGTGTGAAGAGGTCACCCACCAAGCCGTAATCGGCCACCTGAAAAATCGGCGCTTCGGGATCCTTGTTGATGGCGACGATGACTTTGCTGTCTTTCATCCCTGCCAGATGCTGGATCGCGCCGGATATACCGACGGCAATATAAAGCTCAGGTGCCACAATCTTGCCGGTCTGTCCGACCTGGTAATCGTTGGGCACGAAGCCTGCATCGACTGCCGCACGGGAAGCCCCGAGCGCTGCACCCAGTTTGTCGGCGAGTGGCTCCAGCACCTGGCGATATTTGTCACCATCCCCCATGCCACGTCCACCGGAAACGATGCGCTTGGCCGCGACCAGCTCAGGGCGATCGGATTTGGAGAGTTCCTGTTTGAGCACCTTGGACTGCCCGGCATCGACACCTGCCGCAATATTCTCAATGGTTGCAGACCCACCGGTTGCGGTGACGGCATCAAATCCGGTGGCGCGGACGGTGATGATTTTGATCGCGTCCGTGGATTGCACGGTGGCAAATGCATTGCCCGCATAGATCGGGCGCACGAATGTATCGGGCGATTCAACACTGATGATTTCCGAGATCTGCGCGACATCGAGCAATGCCGCCACACGCGGCATCACGTTTTTGCCATAGGCTGATGCGGAAGCCAGCACGTGCGAATAATTTTTCGCAAGTCCGACGATGAGTGGTGCGAGATTTTCAGGCGCGCCGCCTGCATAGTGTGCGGCATCCACGACCAGTATTTTGCTGACACCGGCCACTTGCGAAACCGCATTTGCCGCACCACCGCAGCCGCTGCCCGCCACCAACACATGAATTTCCCCACCAATTTTTTGCGCCGCCGCAACCGCATTGGTGAAGCCGGGCTTGAGTTGCTGTGAATCGTGTTCTGCGAGAATCAGGATCGTCATGTTCAAATCACCTTCGCTTCGTTCTTGAGCTTATCGACCAGTGCCGCGACGTCGGCCACCATCACACCACCTTTACGCTTGGGTGGCTCAACCACTTTGAGCGTTTTCAATCGCGGCGTGACATCGACGCCGAGGGCTTCCGGGGTCACTACATCCAGCGGCTTTTTCTTGGCCTTCATGATGTTCGGCAGTGTCGCGTAACGCGGCGTGTTCAATCGCAGATCCGTGGTGATGATCGCGGGCAACTTGATCTCGATGGTTTCCATACCGCCGTCGATCTCGCGCATGACTTCTGCGATACCCGCATTCACCGTGACTTTTGAGGCGAACGTTGCCTGTGGCCAGTTCATCAACGCGGCCAGCATTTGTCCGGTTTGATTGGAGTCGTCGTCGATA
>JANNRY010000390.1:0-2021 GCA_031401935.1 Betaproteobacteria bacterium
GCGTTCACTGAGCTGGGCGTAACAAGCGTCTATGTCTTCCTTGGAAAGACGAAATGACTTCGGAGTCCATTTACATAGTGATCAGCGTATTTCTTTTTGATCGGCATCAATGGATAGATGCCGTAATCGGGATGGTTGTGCAGGTCGATCATGCCGGGATAAATTGCGCCCTTGGTTTCAATGACCACCGCATCTTTGGCGGCTTCCGGAAGTGAATCACCCGCTTTGGCAATTGCCACAATCTTGCCGTTAGCGAGCCATACCTGCGCGTTTGGCAATACGTCACCCGCGTCGTTCATCGTGACCACTTTGCCTTTGATGATCAACCCGGTTTCTGGCTTCCATTGCGCGCGCGCGTTGGTGCACAGCAAAGCCGTCAGACACAATAGTGACAGCCAGTGTTTCATCTTCATCGGTATTTCCTTTTTGCTAAAAATTTTCACTTCGCGTTTTTCCAATAATATCCCGATCAGACCTTTAACTTTAATCGTTATCGTCATCACACCGTGCCCACGACAACATCAGATTCAACCCAACCAGATTTCTTTGGACTCCCCGAGCCAGAGAAACGCGACGGCCCGACCACGCAAAAAGCCCAGCCCAAGCGCGCGTCTGCGCCATCATCCAGCAAGACCACAAAAGTAGCTGCGTCCACCGCATCGCCTAAACTGTTGGCACTTGGCGCAACATTACCCGCGAGGCTATACCTGGGCACGTCCTCTTGGTCTTTTCCGGGCTGGAATGGATTGGTTTACGACGGTGAGTTCCGTGATGCAACACTGGCGCGAGAAGGCCTCCCGGCATATTCCAAACATCCGCTTATGCGTACCGTCAGCATCGACCGTACGTTTTATGCACCCATTGGCGAAATGGAATATGCGCGATACGCAATTCAAGTACCGGATGGTTTTCGTTTCCTCATCAAAGCGCCGATGGCCATTACCAGTTCTTACTTGCGATCAGACACCGGCGAATTCAGCGACAGTCCGTACTTTCTCGATGTTGAATACGCCATCAACGAATTTGTCGCGCCCTGCACCGCGGGGCTGGGGACTAAGTGCGGCCCGCTGGTATTCCAATGCCCGCCACAAGGCCGCGCCACCACGAGCAATCCAGACCCCTTTATCAATCGACTCTATCGTTTCCTGAAAGCGCTACCGCAGGGTGTGCTTTACGCCGTCGAGGTGCGCGATCCCGAATTGCTGACCGAGCGTTTCTTCAAATGCCTCAATGCCACCGGTGTCAGATTTTGCATCGCCAGTCACGCGCGCATGCCGTCGCCGCGCGAACAAATCGAGCGTGCACAACAGATGGATGCAGGGCCATTCATCGCGCGCTGGAGTCTGCATTCAGGCTTTAAATACGAGACTGCCAAGGCGAAGTATTTTCCGTTCAACAAAATAGTCGATGAAGACCCGGACAGTCGCGAGAGTCTGGTGCAGGAAAGCATCCGGACGCTCAACGCGGGATTCCCGGTCTATGTGGTGGTCAATAACAAAGCTGAAGGCTCAGCACCGCTTAGCGTCGGAAAATTCGCGCAGCGATTTGTAGAAATCACTAATTCGCGTAATGGTGGTTGAAAAGCGCAGCAACAGCGCCACATACAGGCAATGTTGGAAAACCTGTTTCGGCCCTTGTTTCGAACCACCACGCGCGCGTTCCGCAAAGCGCGGGCGCTGACATCAAAAAAAGTCGCGCTGATCGATCTGGCCGCATGGAATCACGCCACTGCCAATTACGCGTTCGTTCGAAGATTGACCGTTGAAGAGAATCGTCGCCTACGCCTGATTGCCTCGGATTTTCTGGCAAGAAAAAGCATTTTGGGCGCTGCTGATTTCGAGATCGACGATCTCATCGACCGACAAGGCGCCGTTCTGCATATCCCCGGCGGAAAACCAGGCGCCCGCCGCAAACGTGTTGTATTGCGGCGGACTTTCCATGAACGACAGGTTGAACTCGCGCTCCACGCTGCGCCGGTCGCGCTCCTCCATGGCATCGACCTGGAGCGCCTTGCCGTTGTG
>JANNRY010000391.1:0-5889 GCA_031401935.1 Betaproteobacteria bacterium
GGCGGCGTCACGGTGTATGACGATTTCGCGCACCATCCCACTGCTATTCACGCCACCCTCGCCGGCCTCAGGAAACGCATCGGCGAGAAACGTATATTCGCCGTCCTCGAACCGCGCACCAACACCATGAAGCTGGGCAGCATGCGCGCGGCACTGCCGATCAGCCTGGCGCTGGCGGACGTGGTGTTTATTTATGCCAAAGACCTGGGATGGGACGTTGCCAAATCGGTCGAATCTATCGGCACCAAGACGGGGGTATTTGAAGACCTCACCGCCATGGTCAACGCCATTGTCGTCATGTCAAAGTCAGACGACCAGATTCTGGTGATGAGCAATGGCGGCTTTGGCGGTGTGCATGGGAAAATTTTGGCCGCCCTGGCCCAGCGAGAGATGCTGGGCAAGTAAACACAAGCACTGGCGCGGTTTTCAAGGCGTTTTGTTCCCACGATGTCCGCCAATACTTGATCTTCATTGCGAAAAAACTCAGGGCGCAACGACCGCCTTGGCAATGCCATCCAACGCTTTCGAAA
This sequence comes from Betaproteobacteria bacterium, assembly GCA_031401935.1. GTDB lineage: Bacteria > Pseudomonadota > Gammaproteobacteria > Burkholderiales > Usitatibacteraceae > UKL13-2. The sequence continues at coordinate 531 of JANNRY010000391.1, forward strand.
TGTTACCCACGGGTTGTTCGCACGCGGTACCGTGCCGTTTCGCGAGCCACGCGGGGTCGTTGTAGCCAAGCATGACGCTGCCATCCGCAGCTTGCCAGACCAGCATTTTTAATGGCAGTTCAATTCCCATCGACTGCGCGCATTCCATCAAAGGTGTTCCGCCGTTGGGGTTACCGAAAATAAACACTTCGGTTGCGCGTAGTGTCTTGTCGATTTTTTTGGCGCCAGCTGCGTGATCAATGCGTGCGAACAGCGTGAGCTTGCGGGCTTCAATTGCGGCTATCAGGCGCGTGCCGGTCTCGACTGCACCATGCGCACTTTTTATTTCGATCAAACCATCCGCCGCCGTTGCGACGCTAGCAACCACGCTTAAAATCGATGCAGCGATAATTTTTTTCATGAGATACCCCTTGAGTGTCATTGGTGGTTTGGCACGCGATTGAGCCAAACCATATACGCAGGCTGGCAGAAGGCAGATTCAGTACGAAACAGCGTTCGCCGCGCTCGCGACGTTCAGCGACCACTTTGTCTGCTGCGCGCCTCCGCAGCAATCACATCCATCACCACATCTGCCAACACAATCGGTACAGCTCGGTCCTCAAGCTCAACCACGACGAGGTATCCCTGATCGTTTCCGCCTGCGGTGAAGGCCTTGGCCAGCGTGAGCTGATCGCTGTGCATGAGTCTGCCATCGGATTTCGACCAGTACTCCATCGCGACAAGACAGCCGGCCGAAGGCGTGCCCGGATAGTAAGGGTTGTTGCGGTAATACTCGGGATTGATGGTGGTGCCATGCAGCAGCATGTCATTGCGTCCCGCCAGACCCGCTAGCCATGCCTCTTTGAACGGAAAATAATTTCGCCACGACGGCGGCAGAAAATCCGCGTAGCGCGCTTCGTTCCATTCGCCTTCCACGTTGGCGTGTTCATACTCGGCCACGGTGGCTTCCTTGGGAATCTTGGCGTGAAGATATGGCGTGGGGCCGATCCATTTATTGGTGGCGGTACCCGCACCGACAATCGTGAACAAGCCCTGCGGTGTGTTGCCATTGGTGATGGTGCCGGGCAGATTGCTTAGTGCCAGGGCTAAGTGCGCGATATTGAAATAACTGCCGTCGGCATTGCGCACAAAGCGACCGTCCTCACCGCGCACCATCGCCAAACCCACGCGCGTGCGGTCCGGTCGCTGAAAGCTGAACACCACCGGCAGTCCCGGGCGCAACGGTGCCGCAAGCAGATCGACCATTGGCGGTCGCGAGGAGCGCTCATTGATGAGATCAGTGCTTAGCATATGGTCGAGTGCGATCAGGCGTGGTTCATTGGCCCAATCAGGAAAGCGCGTGCTTAGCGTGGCGCGCAGCCGCGCACGTGTGTCCGGCGTCTCTGTGGCCTTGAGAACTGCGTAAGCGGCGATGGCGAATTCGCGCGGGGTCGCGATGCGGTCAAGTAGTTGCAGCAGCGTTGTCGCCGATTCAGTTGGGTACATGGTGTAGGCCGCCGACAGCACAGCGCGCTGAAAATCCACCGGCCTTTGCTCGATATCGACAAGCGCGCTTTGCAAAATACGCAAGCCCTGCGAGCGGTCCGCATTGAGAAACGCGATTGCCCACAACGCACCCGGCGCACCATTTTCTTCATCACCACTGGCGGCGTCTGGCGTTGCGATGCTCTCTGCAAGAGCAAATCGAATCTTCTCGCTTCGTTCAGTTGCTGCGACGCGTTCGCCTTCTGCTGATGCGATAGGTGCGATAAAGTCCTGCGGCAGATAAGCGGCGATTTCCCTTGGCGTGTGGCGTTTTTCGCCGCTGATGCCCGCGCAACCGGCAAGCACCAACAACACAAACGGGATAAATAATTTGGCTGGCTGCATATGTTCCTGCTCACGCTACGGAGATTTCCATGCGACACCACGCGTCGCACGATCACCTCATTGCATTGTAGCGAGGCGTGAAGATGCTGCACGAGAGCGAAGGGGTTGTGCCACGTTCAGGGAACGCTGGCATCGACGAGCTTGCCAGAGCAATAATGCCTGAAGAACTCGCGCCAGAGCTATACTTTTTCGCAATTCACCGGCGCACCAGCTCCCGACGCAGGAATTCGTGGAAGTGCACCATGCCATCTTCCATTGGCGATTGATACGGGCCCTGTTCATCGCGTCCCTCTTGCCATAGCAGCTTGCGGCCGTCGTTCATGCGCTGGCAGATCTCTTCATCTTCGAGCGCGGTTTCGTCATAAGCCTTCTGTTCGGCCGCGATGAACTCGGGCTCGAAGAGGGATATTTCTTCCGGGTAATAGAACTCGACGATGTTGGTGCAGCGTTCCGGCCCGCGCGGGACGATGGTGGAGATCACCAGCACATGCGGATACCACTCGACCATGATGTTCGGGTAGTAGGTGAGCCAGATGGCGCCCTTGGATGGCTCAATACCACCGCGAAATTGCAGCACCATGTCGTGCCATTTTTTGTAGGTTTCGGTGCCGGGTCGCGAGAGTGATTTGTTCACGCCCACCGTCTGCACGCTGTACCAGTCGCCAAATTCCCAATCGAGCTTGTCGCAATCCACGAACTTGCCTAGGCCCGGATGGAATGGCTCGACGTGATAATCCTCCAGATACACCTCAATGAAGGTTTTCCAGTTGAAGTTGTATTCGGTAACTTCCACTTTATTGAGCACGTGGCCGGTGAAATCGAGATCCTTCACACAGCCGAGCCGACCGAGATCGCCGACGATATCGCGGGGGCCCTGAAACAACATGCCGTTCCATTTTTGCAGTTTCTTTTTAGGCAGATCCAGACAAGGCTGCTGTGGAAAATGCGGTGCACCGAGCAGTTTGCCGCTGCCGTCATACGTCCAGCGATGCAGCGGGCAGACGATGTTGCCGGTCAGCAACTGGCCAGCACCTTTGAGCATCACGGCCTGTCGGTGGCGGCAGATATTGGACACCAGATTGATCTTCTGGCCGCCATTGACCAGCGCCCACGCGCCATTGGTCATTTCAAGTGCGCGGTAGTCGAAATCGTTAGGCACCATCAATTCATGGCCGACGTATCCCGGGCCGTTTTTGAAAAAAACGTCCATCTCACGCGCATAAATGGCGTGATCAAAATACCAACTGACAGGTAACTGCGTCGTGACGGGAGCAAGCTCTCGCGCACCGAGTAGTTCGGACATCGTCCTTACCCCCAATGTACCCGCCACAAAAAGGCGCGGATAGTCCAAAGTAAAAACACCTGGGCGATCGAGTTTGTTAGCTTTTAACTCCACAGACTCCGTCCCGTAAAACGAATTCCCTAGCGGGAACCCACGAAAAGGAATCGGCAGTGTGCCCCAACGGCTTCAAAAGGGCAAGGATTTTTGCTGGGTTTTAGGGGCGTCCTACAGCCAGCCGGGCGCTTTGTGTCGTGGACTGAAACAGGCGCATTCTGCTATGATTTCAGATTGCAGAAAGCCTTCGCCAATGCCCAAAAACCCATCATCCGTCCCAAAGAATTTCGAAGCCGCGCTGGCTGAACTGGACTTGCTCGTCGAAAAAATGGAAAGCGGCCAGCTTCCGCTTGAAGAATCACTCACGGCCTATCAACGCGGCACCGAACTACTCAAGTTTTGTGAAGGTGTGTTGAAAGATGCCGAACAAAAAATAAAAGTGCTCGATGGCGGCGAACTTAAAGATTTCCCGGCCTCAGCCTGATCTCATGCCGGATTTTCAGCACTGGGCGCGCCACGTTGCGCTCGACATGGAACGCACGCTGGAAACGCTACTACCCGCCAGCGTGACGTTACCTACCCGACTGCACGACGCCATGCGCTACGCCACGCTCGGTGGTGGCAAGCGGGTGCGCCCGATGCTGGCCTTTGCGGCGGGATTAATCAGTGAGGCCGATCCTGCGCGTGTAAAAATCGTCGCTGCTGCGGTGGAAATTATTCACGCTTATTCGCTCGTGCATGACGATTTGCCCTGCATGGATGACGACGTGTTGCGACGTGGCAAGCCGACTTGTCACATCGAATTCGACGAAGCCACCGCACTGCTGGCAGGTGATGCCTTGCAGTCACTGGCGTTTGAATTGATGTCGAACGCCCACCTCGCTGATTCGGCAGAAACCCAGATCAAGATGCAGCAACTGTTTGCGCGCGCCTGCGGCTCGCATGGCATGGCGGGTGGACAGGCGATCGATTTGGCCAATGTCGGCAAACAGATCACACTGCCGGAATTGGAGTTCATGCATATTCTGAAGACCGGCGCGCTGATTCGCGCGTCCGTGCTGCTGGGTGCTTATTGCGGAAAACCGCTCGACGATGCTGAAATCGCGCACCTGGATCGCTATGCCAAGCTGGTAGGGCTGGCTTTTCAGGTAGTGGACGACATTCTTGATTGCGAGTCTAATACCGAGAAACTAGGCAAAACGGCAGGCAAGGATCAGGATGCAAACAAGCCCACCTACGTGAGCTTGATGGGGCTGACCCCTGCCAAACAATTTGCGGCAGAATTATTGCAGGGTGCCGTCGATGCGCTCAGTGGCTTTGGCGGGAATGCTGCGCGCCTTCGTCAATTGGCAGAATTTATCGTACAGCGTCAGCATTAAAAAGTTGCCCATAAAACCAATGAATAAATATCCGCTGCTCGACAAGATTAACGACCCCGCCGATCTACGCCGTCTGGATCGGCGCGATCTTTCGCCCCTCGCCAAAGAACTGCGTGAATATATCGTCGAATCGGTCTCCTCGACTGGTGGACATTTTTCGTCGAACTTGGGTACTGTCGAGCTCACCATCGCGCTGCATTACGTATTCAACACGCCCGAAGATCGGCTGGTATGGGATGTCGGCCATCAGACCTACGGCCACAAAATCCTCACTGGCCGCAAAGCCGGTATGCCCAAGCTGCGCCAGAAGGGCGGCATCGCTGGATTCCCGCGCCGCGAAGAAAGCATTTACGACACCTTCGGCACGGCGCATTCCTCCACATCTATTTCCGCGGCACTTGGTATGGCCGTGGCTGCGCGCCTGAGCGGCTCCAAGCGCAAAGCCGTCGCCATCATCGGTGACGGTGCGATCACCGGTGGCATGGCCTTTGAGGCGATGAACAACGTCGGTCGCGAAAACGTAATCGTCATTCTGAACGACAACGATATGTCGATTTCAGAAAGTATCGGCGCGCTCAATAATTACCTCTCCAAACTTATGTCAGGGCGGTTTTACGCCAACACCAAAAAAACAGCCGAAAAAATTCTTTCCGCCACGCCCACGTTCATGCTGGACGGCGCCATGACCGATCTCGGCGAGATTCTCGCCCATCGCCTGAAGCGCGACTTCGGCCTGCCCCGCGTCCCGCTCGTGCCCGCAGCGTCGTTGGTCAGC
>JANNRY010000392.1:0-2660 GCA_031401935.1 Betaproteobacteria bacterium
GCCACGATTACTGGCAGGCCAGTCTCCTCAACCAGCAGGCGATCAAGCTCACGCAGCAATGCGCCGCCACCGGTAATGACCATGCCTTTTTCGGCGATGTCTGCACCGAGTTCAGGTGGTGTTTGCTCGAGCGCCGATTTAACGGCGGACACAATGGAGTTAAGCGGCTCGGTGAGCGCTTCCAGAATTTCGTTGGATGAAATCGTGAACGAACGCGGAATGCCTTCAGCCAGATTGCGGCCCTTCACTTCCATCTCGCGCACTTCACTTCCGGGAAACGCGGAACCGATGGTCTTCTTGATATTTTCTGCTGTGGCTTCACCGATCAGCATGCCGTAATTGCGGCGGATGTAATTGATGATGGCTTCGTCAAATTTGTCACCGCCAACGCGCACCGACGCGGAATACACGATGCCACCGAGGGAAATCACGCCGACTTCAGTCGTGCCGCCGCCGACGTCAACAACCATCGAACCGGTCGGCTCGGCAATCGGCAAGCCTGCGCCAATGGCTGCGGCCATCGGCTCTTCGATCAAAAATACTTGCGACGCACCCGCCGCAACTGCAGATTCGCGAATCGCGCGGCGTTCCACCTGCGTTGATCCACAAGGCACACAAATGACGATGCGCGGACTGGGCAAATACCATTGCGCGTCGTGAACTTTCTTGATAAAAAATTTGAGCATGTGCTCAGTGGTGTGAAAGTCAGCAATCACGCCGTCTTTCATTGGCCGGATTGCGGTGATGTTGCCGGGCGTTCTGCCCAGCATCATCTTGGCTGCTTGTCCGACGGCTTGAATGGTTTTCTTGGAGTTTGGGCCTGCATCCTGCCGAATGGCGACGACGGAAGGTTCATCGAGAACGATGCCTTTTCCACGAACATAAATGAGGGTATTTGCGGTGCCGAGATCGATCGCGAGATCGGTGGAGAGGTATTTCGAGAAGAACGAAAACATGTTGCCTTTCTGAATGCGGAGCGGTGTTGCCTGCAACGCGTGCGGATGCGCCAAACTCTCGCGACGGTTGCTCAAAAACTGTTCTTTTATGCCGACGTTCCCCGCTGGGAAACTTGTAAATCCCTCTATGAAGGCAGGGCGTTTTGGCGAATGGACTATAATACCGTATCAATTCCCGAAATGCATCGCAATTGCTGGCAATTTGGCTGCCATTGAGCTGTTTTTTGCGGAACTTTCCGATCTGCAATCCCCGCGAATTCCGGTTACGCAAGTCTTTATCGCATGAAACTCACCCCTGACGATATCAAGCGCCTAGCGCATCTGGCAAGAATTGCCGTCTCAAAGGACGAAGTCGCGCCGCTGCAAACACAGCTCAATGGCATTTTTGGGCTGATCGATGAGTTGCAGGCTGTTGATACCAAGGGCGTTGAGCCTTTGTCCCACCCGCTGGACGTGATAGAGAACATGGCGCAGCGCCTGCGCGAAGATCGCATTACCGAATCGGACCAGCGCGCGGCAAACATGGCTAACGCGCCCGCCGAGGAAAACGGCTTGTTCCTCGTGCCAAAGGTGCTCGATTGAGTCGACAATGACCTTCGCCCATTCGTCCCTCAAGGCGCTCCGCGCCGCCCTCGATGCAAATCAGGTGTCTTCAGTTGAGCTGGCTGAATATTTTCTTGCGCGCGCAGAAAAGGCCTTGGCGTTGAATGCTTTTTTGCATATTGATCGCGGCCTGACCATGCAACAAGCGCGCGAGGCCGATGCGCGTATCGCACGCGGTGAGGCAGGCGCGCTCACCGGCATACCGATTGCGCACAAGGATATTTTCGTCAGCAAAGATTGGCGCTCGACCGCAGGCTCCCACATGTTGGCCGATTACGTTTCGCCATTTGACGCCACCGTTGTTGAAAAACTCGGTGCCGTGGCAGGAAAAGGTGCCGGCATGGTTTGCCTCGGCAAGCTGAACTGCGATGAATTCGCGATGGGTTCATCGAACGAAAATTCCGCATTCGGCCCAGTCAAGAACCCATGGAATCCCGCCAAAGTGCCAGGCGGCTCCTCAGGCGGTTCTGCTGCTGCTGTCGCGGCGGGTTTGACCCCTGCGGCGACCGGCACGGACACCGGCGGATCGTTGCGCCAGCCAGCCGCCATGTGCGGCATCACGGCGATCAAGCCAACGTATGGCCGTGTTTCGCGTTACGGCATGATCGCGTTTGCATCCAGCCTTGATCAAGGTGGGCCGATGGCGAAAAGCGCTGAAGACTGCGCTTTGCTGCTCGACGCCATGGCGGGTTTTGATGAGCGCGACTCTACAAGTTTACATAGTGATTTAGTACAAACACCAATACTGGCGCGATTTTCAGAGGCATTTGCCTCTGGAGAGCCCGCCAATGCTGGGGTTTCACTAAAGGGGGTGCGTATTGGCGTTCCCAAAGAGTTTTTTGGCGCGGGCTTGGCCGCAGACGTCGCAAACGCAGTTGATGCCGCGCTAAAAGAATTTGAAAAACTGGGTGCCACCCGCGTCGAGATTTCGCTACCGCGCACCACACTTTCCATCCCGGCGTACTACGTCATCGCACCAGCTGAAGCGTCGAGCAACCTGAGCCGCTTCGACGGCGTACGTTACGGCCATCGCAGCAAAAAATACAACGATCTGGCCGAGATGATCGCGAATTCGCGCGCTGAAGGATTTGGCGCAGAAGT
>JANNRY010000393.1:0-5299 GCA_031401935.1 Betaproteobacteria bacterium
AAGGGGCAGACATCACTACCGGCTACCCTGAGTTCGATCACGTATTGTTGAAGAAGCTGGGTTGGTGGGCCGACTTGACCGAAGCTGAACAAAAAGCGGCAGAGGGCAAGAACTGGAAGACCGATCTTTCCGGTGGCATCCAGCGCGTCGTGATGAAGGTTCACGGCTGTCACCCGTTTGGTAACGCCAAGGCGCGTGCAGTCGTGTGGAATTTCCCGGATGCTGTGCCACAACACCGCGAACCCATCTACAGCCCACGTCCGGATATGGTCGCAAAATATCCAACGCACGCCGACAAGGCAAACTTCTGGCGTATCCACACGCTATACAAAACCATCCAGGATAAAAACAAGGACATCAGCAAAGACTTTCCGCTGATCCTCACATCAGGTCGTCTGGTGGAGTATGAAGGTGGCGGCGACGAGACCCGTTCAAACCCATGGCTTGCCGAATTGCAGCAGGAGAACTTTGTGGAGATCAACCCCAAAGATGCAGAGGCGCGCGGCATCAAGAACAATCAATTTGTCTGGGTTAATTCGCCAACTGGCGCGAAGATCAAAGTCAAATCCTTGCTCACAGAGCGCGTGGCACCGGGCACGACCTTTATCCCATTCCACTTTGCTGGCTGGTGGCAGGGCAAGGACTTGCTCGACAAGTACCCGGACGGCACCGCGCCGATCGTGCGCGGCGAAGCCGTCAACACGGCGACCACTTACGGCTATGACAGCGTGACGATGATGCAAGAAACCAAAACCACCCTCTGCCAGGTTTCCACCGCATAAACCTTCGCATATGACCAACATGCTGCGTTGCTTACAAAATTTCTTGCTTGTGTACTTGTTGTACGCGGCACGGCGAAATTTTGTGTGCGCCTTGCCTGATGGCCATCTGTTCGATTTCTGCAATGGAAACCAACAATCTTTTGAGGAGTATCTATCATGGCAAGAATGAAATTTATCTGTGACGCCGAGCGTTGTATCGAATGCAACGGCTGCGTAACGGCATGTAAAAACGAACATGAAGTACCTTGGGGTGTGAATCGTCGCCGACTCGTGACGGTGAACGACGGTAAACCGGGTGAGCGCTCAATCTCGGTCGCCTGCATGCATTGCACCGACGCACCCTGCATGGCGGTATGTCCCGTGGATTGCTTCTACAAAACCGAAGAGGGTGTGGTACTTCACGACAAGGACCTCTGCATCGGTTGCGGCTATTGTTTCTATGCATGTCCATTCGGTGCGCCGCAGTTTCCGCAGGCTGGCGCGTTTGGACTTCGTGGCAAGATGGACAAATGCACCTTTTGTGCCGGCGGCCCCGAGGAAAACACTACCGAAGCCGAGTTCAAGAAGTATGGGCGTAACCGACTCGCGGAAGGCAAGTTGCCCGCTTGCGCAGAAATGTGTTCAACCAAGGCGCTGCTGGCAGGCGATGGTGAGGTCATCCAGTCGATCTACATGCAGCGGGTGAAGCGCCGCGGAAAGGGCGACGAAGTTTGGGGCTGGGCAATGGCCTACAACCGCACCGATGCCAAGCCAAACGCTGCGGGAGCAAAGTCGTGAAACCCCGCGATTGGTTGTCTACGTTCGTCTTTGCGGTGCTGGCGACGAGTCTTATTGCGTGCGGCGAGGTCGACCAGACGGCAAAAACGGAAAAGGTCTATGCCGGCAAGAAAGACGCGCACGCGTACGATGGCAAGTTATTCGGTAGCGACAAGAAAAAGTGGGAAGCGAGCCTGGCGCAACGTACCCGGACGCAGAACGAATACTTGCGTACGGACACGAAATGAGTCAATTCCAACTGCTAACGGAGCGTATGAAAATGACGTCTACAAATATAATCCGGATTTGCGCCACAGCCATGGCCTTTCTACTTGTGTTCGGAATACCACTGACGGGCGCGATAGCCCAACAACCGGCGGCTGCCGCGCCTACGGTACCAGCGGCTGCGGTGCCGGCGACCGAAGTAGCGGTCAAAGCAGTACCGGTACTTCCTGCAGGCAGCACCGCAAAGGCAGGGTGGAATGTTCCGCCCAAATGGGCTGAGGTCGAACAAAAGGCCCAGTACGCCTCTGTGCCGGGTCGTGAAATGAACGTGCTGATTGAGGATTCGGGACGCGAGTGGCGGGTGTTGCGCAACGGCCCACTGACGTTCTACGGCGGTATTGTCATTCTTGTGGTGCCGGCCATTCTGCTGCTGTTTTTTGTTGCAAAAGGCCAGATCAAGCTGCATGGCGCGCCAACCGGGCGATTGATCGAACGCTTCAATAGCGCCGAACGCGTGGCACATTGGACGATGGGCCTCAGTTTTGTTGCGCTGGCACTCACGGGGCTGGCACTCTTGTTTGGTAAATACGTGCTCATGCCCTTGCTAGGTGCTGCTGCTTTTGCGGGAATCGCCAACGTCGCAAAAGTGATTCACAATTTTGTCGGCCCCTTGTTCATGTTCAGCATGGTTGTCTTTATTGTTCTGTACGTTCGCGATAATTTTTGGCGTGCGCACGACGCTGCATGGTTAGCCAAGTTTGGCGGCATGCTTTCGGGTGAGCATGTTCCGTCAGGCAGGTTCAATGCTGGCGAAAAGGGCTGGTTCTGGATTGGTGTTGTCCTGTTCGGGGTGATTGTCAGTGTTTCAGGCGTCATCCTGCTGTTCCCCAACTGGAACACATCACGCGAAATCATGGGCGAAGCCAATCTGATTCACGCTGGCGTCGCTAGTTTGTTTATCGCCATGTCATTCGCACACATTTATTTGGGCACGATCGGTATGGCGGGTGCCTATCAAGCCATGCGAACGGGACAAGTCGATGAGGCTTGGGCGAAAGAGCATCACGAACTCTGGTACGACGAAGTAAAGTCCGGCAAGCGCGCGGGCAAAATTTCCGGTGTGGCGCAGCCCGCCGCCGGCGACGATTGAGGGGAGGCAACAACATGAACATCAAAAATTTGTTCGCATGTGTGGCACTGGCGCTTGTAAGCGCTGGCGCATTTGCAAAATTGCCGCCTGCACCGCCGCCTGATCCTGCCGCAGTGGCGGCAAAGGCCGAGAAAGACAAAGCAGCGGCGGAAAAAGGCAAAGTCCTGCAAGCGGCGGCAGAAGAACGCGCGGTGAAAAACTACCAGGCGAACATGAAAAAAGCGGGCAAGCCGATTCCAAAGCCCACCCCGATCATCGTTGCGGTGGCACCAGTGGTGCCCGCTGCGCCGGCGAAGGTCGGCGCTGTGCCGGTGAAGGCCGGCCCTAAAGCGCCAGACGCGCCGGCAAAAAAGTAGTCAGTAGCAGCGTCGTTTGCAGGACGCAGCTGTCGGCATTTCGGTTAATACGCGGTCGTACCTCAACCCAATACCAGGAGCATCGCAATGAAAACTTTATGCATGTTGTTTGCCGGTCTTTTTTTAGCAAGTTGCGCTCAAACACCGCCCCCAGCGCCCGTCGCGAAGGTGAAGGACGGCGAGTTGCGCCTGGCAGCCGATTACAAAACGTGGCCGGTGTTCTTGAAGGAAGTGCAGCGCCCGGACGCCAAACAGATTCGTGACATCTATATCAACACGGTCGGCTCCAAAACCGCTGCGGGTAAAGCCTTTCCGAACGGCACGGTCTCGGTAATGGAACTGTATAAGGCCAAAGAAAACGCCGATGGAACCCTTTCCAAGGGTGCTGACGGTAAACTGGAAAAAGGCGCATTGCTGAAAGTGTTTGTAATGGGCAAGGGCGATGGCTGGGGCGAGTCAGCACCGGCAGGGATGAAGAATGGTGACTGGGTGTATGCCGCCTATCTGCCAGATGGCAAACCTGCACCAGATCCGATCGTTGCCTGCCGCAGCTGCCATTTGCCGCTGGGTGAATCCAAAGATTTCGTGCATCGCTATGACGAATATTTTCAGGTGCGCAAATCTTGAAGCTAATGTTTACACGCACTTCACAGCGTGCGGCAATCGCTGCGCTAGGGCTGGTGCTCGCGGGTAATGCCTTTGCTCAGGCTGCCAATGATGCGAAGGCAGCGCTTCATATCGCTGAGCTCTACGCTTGTTCGGAATGCCACAGTCCGACCATGAAAGTGTTGGGGCCAAGCTTCAAGGATATTGCTGCAAAGTATAAAGACGACAAAAATGCCATGGACAGTTTGTCATCAAAAGTACGCAAGGGCAGTGTTGGTGTCTGGGGTCAAATCGCCATGCCGCCTTCCGCCATCAAGGATGATGAACTGAAGCTGGTTCTGAGCTGGATACTTTCGCATTGATTATTGTTTGAACCAAACAAAAACGGGTGCCTTGTGTGCCCGTTTTTGTTTCTGGCGCCGCAATGAACGTAATGACCCGTAAGCGGTCTCACAAATGAGCCAATTCCTGCCAAAATAGGCATCAGTAAGTCATCCATCACCGCGATTCTTTGTCCACAGGTCGCGCTTCTTTCACAAAATTTTTGCTGGAGCTCCTATATGACCGTATTCGCCCAAGTCACCCTTCCGTACGCCAAAGACGCGCTCGTGCCGCATGTTTCCGCCGAGACAATCGACTTCCATTACGGCAAGCATCACGCGACATATGTCACCAATCTGAACAATCTTGCGAAGGGCACAGAATTCGAAAACCTATCGCTGGAAGAAGTAGTAAAAAAAGCGCCTGCGGGTCCAATTTTCAACAATGCGGCACAGATATGGAACCATGATTTCTATTTTCTGGGTTTCAAGCCGGTCAGCGCTGGCGGCGGCGGAAAACCTTCTGGCGCGCTGGCTGCTGCCATCGACAAACAATTTGGTTCATTTGAAGAGTTCCAGAAGCAGTTCGATGCCAAGGCAGCGGGCACCTTCGGTTCTGGGTGGGCCTGGCTGTGCAAAAAATCGGACGGCAGTTTGAGCCTTGAAAGCACCAGCAATGCCGCCACGCCGCTTACACAGGGCATGACACCATTGCTGACCTGCGATGTCTGGGAACACGCCTATTACATCGACTACCGCAATAGCCGCCCTAACTATCTCAAGGGTTTCTGGTCGATCGTCAACTGGGATTTTGTTGCCGCAAATTTTGCCAAATAAATAAAGCGCATCTGCTTCAAATTAAACAGGCCCATCTTTGTTTGAGGATGGGCTTGTTAATTTAACGGCGCGGGAGTTGTAGCATCGGCGTTATCGGTGAAAGGTCCTGGCGTATCGCCGGACTAAAAACATTCGAGAATGAGACAAAGAAAGTACCAAGATGAAAAATATTGAAGTTGCCACTCTGGGCGGAGGTTGTTTCTGGTGTCTTGAGGCGGTGTTTGACGATGTCAAAGGCGTTGAGGATGTTGTCTCCGGCTACATGGG
>JANNRY010000394.1:0-11075 GCA_031401935.1 Betaproteobacteria bacterium
GACTTTCGATTCGACCTGCGGGGACTTCCACGTTTTGCCGGCGCAGAGCATCCTCCACATCGGCTGGCCCTAACTTATAAGCGGCAAGTTTGCTGCGGTCCAGCCAGATACGCATCGACATTTTGCGTTCGCCGAAGATACGTACATCTGCTGCACCGGGGAGCGTGGAAAAGCGCGGTTTGATGTAGCGATTGGCGTAGTCCGAGACCTCAAGCGGCGTGTGTTTGTCGCTGTAAAACGCGACAAACATGATCGGATCGGCATCGGCTTCGACTTTGGCAATGATGGAGTCGTCGGCGGCGTCCGGCAGGCGCCCGCGCACACGGGCGACCTTGTCGCGCACATCCGCCGCTGCGGAGTCAGGATCGCGCGTGAGTTTGAATTTGATATTGATCTGGCTGCGTTCGGCGCGCGATTGTGAGGTCATCACATCGACGCCTTCAATACCTGAGAGTGAATCTTCCAGGGGTTTGGTTATTGTCGATTCGACAACCGCGGCAGATGCACCCTTGTAGACGGTTTCGATACTGACGACCGGCTCATCGATCTTCGGGTATTCACGAACCGATAGTCGGCTATACGATATCAATCCGATCAACAGCACACCCAGACTGAGTACGGACGCAAAAACCGGTCGCTTGATGCAGAGCTCAGGCAAGGTCATGATTTGCCTCCAGCCTTGACATCAGCAGCCGTGCCACCGGGCAATGAAGTTTTGGTTTCATTGGAAGCGGATTGAGCGACTTTTACCTGCGAGCCGTCGCGCAGTTTGAGCTGGCCTGCCGTCACGACGACGTCACCCGCGATCAAACCCTGAAGGACTTCCACCTGACCCTCGCGCCGCTGGCCGATCTCAACTTTGAAGCGTTGCGCCCGACCGTCGACAACTTTGAACAGATATTGATCATCACCGACCGGGATCAGTGATTGTTCTGGCACCGCCACCGAATCGCGCTCATCACTGAACAGCAGCCGCACGCGCGCAAACATGCCCGGACGCAGACGAGCCTCGGTGTTCTTGACCATGGCGCGAATTACAATCGAGCGACCATTGGTGTCGACCAATGGATTGATGGCGAAAACCTTGCCCTGAAACGTTTGGTTTGGAAATGCATCGAGCGTGATTTGCAGCGCTTGATTCACTGCAACCTGCTTTAAATAAATTTCCGGAATTCTGAAATCCACTTTCAGCGGATCAATCTCCTCAAGATTGACGATGTCCTGACCATCCTTGACATAGTCACCGATGCTGACCATGCGCAGACCAACAATGCCGGAAAAGGGTGCTTTGATTTCCAGCTTGGTCAAGCGCGCCTGAGAAAGATCGTAAGTTGCCCGCGCGACCTTGAAATTACTTTCGGCTTCATCGCGCGCCTGTGCGGAAATGAACCCCTTGGTGAATAGGTCGCGCGACCGTTCGAGTCGGCTTTTGCTTAAGCCCAGATTGGCTTCGGCCTGATCCAGTTCGGCGCGCTGCACGGAGGTGTCGAAACGGATCAACGTGGCGCCTTTTGCCACGCGCTGACCTTCACGAAATCCGAATTCACTGATTCGCCCAGATACTTCAGGTCGAATCGTTACCGATTCATCCGAGCGCAGAGAGCCCACCGCCGTTAGCCCTTGTGCCATGCGCACCGATTTCACCTTTATCGCTTCGACCGTGATGCCGCCAGCGGGTGCACCCGCCGCGGATTTGCCAGCCGATTGTGGCGCGCCAGCCGGTAGTGGCACGCCTGTGGCTACAGGATTTACCGGACTGGTTTTGGATTGAGATTGGCTTTTCCCAAGCCAATATCCACCACCACCGATGAGTAACAGGCCGACAACAGTGCCGACAATAGCGAGATTTTTTTTCATTTCTGACAATGACTTGGGGGAAAGAGCAGCGCGTACACGCCGACTTGACGGCTAATTATCCACCAATTGGCTTGGTCACTGCATGAGGGCGATCAATGACGCTTGAGATGCGGGATAGCGGAATATCACCCCCTTGCCAACAGTAGCAGGGTCAGCGTTTCGGCGCGCTTGCTTGCTTAGGCCGGAATATCAGGCGTGAGTTGCGCCTCAAGATAGGAAATTTGATCTTTCAACACAAGTTTTCGTTTTTTGAGACGTTTCAATTGCAATTCGTCGTGCATGGGAACGATGAGCAAAGCGCCAATTGCCAGGTCCAAGTCCCGGTGTTCTTGTGTCAGCTCAATGATTCGGCGTTCAATCGCCTCAATTGTCTCTGTAGTTTCCATACTTATTGCGATCACTCGAAGAGGCAACTATAACGCGAGGCACAGCGCTTTGCACGCCGTCAGCGACGTTTCGCGCGGGAAAAACGGGCATTTGCTATTTTCCGATCAAAGGTGTGAAATGGGCTTATAGAACAGGGTGGCGTTGCCGAAAGGCGCAGCAATCCGAAATCATTTGGCGTAGCGGGGACCAATGCAATTAAGACGCAACGATTTTGACGTTACAAATCGCATTCAGACGACTGATGCGACGGCGGTGCACAGAGAAATTGCCCGACTCTTCCGGTTGCTCTATCCGGGTGCAGCGCATATGGCGATGGATCGCGCGTTCGACGATGTCGCCAAGATTTATGTTGGCCAATATCCCGGCTATCAGGCGTGCGACACCTCGTACCACAATCTGCAACACGTGATGGATGTCACGCTCGCGATGTCCCGCCTGATGGACGGCTATGAACGATCCCGCAACGGCACGCCAGCGCTGGGCGTTCGGTTTTTTCAGCTCGGCGTGATCGTCGGGCTTTATCATGACATCGGCTACCTGCGCAAAACGACCGATACCACCGCAAAGAACGGCGCTGAATACACCTTGAATCACGTATCGCGCGGGGCGGCATTCTTGCGCAGCTACGTGCATGAAATTGGCTTGGGAGAATGTGCCGAGGAAGCTGCGGAGCTAATCCATTTCACCGGTTTCGAAAAACGCGTTGCCGATATTCTTATTCAAGACCCAGTCTTGCGCATGCTGGGTAGCCTGCTGGGCTCGGCTGACATCATCGCTCAGATGTCGGATCGTTGTTATCTGGAAAAATGCCGTGACAGGCTTTATCCCGAATTCGTCGCTGGCGGCATTGCCGTGAAGAAAACAATGCAGGGCGATCAGGTGGTGTTTCATTCGGGCGACGATTTGGTCAACAAAACGCCCGCATTTTTTGAGAGTGCCGTGAATCGTCTTGAGTACGACCTTGGCGGCGCATACAACTATGCAGCAACCCATTTTGGCGGCTTCAATTTGTACATGCATGCTGCGACCAAGAACGTGCACTTCGCTAAAGCACTCGGTGTGAATGGCATGCACACATTGCGACGCACCCCACCGGAGCCTGCGGCGGCAAATTTGTAGATCGCCATTTGGCGGCCTTTCCAAAGCATTATTGGCCTAAATGCCTCGCCAGTGCTAGAGCTTGTAGTTTTCTCTTCTCCCGACGCTGCATCAACAGTCGCGCGTTTATGCGGCCTCCCGCCAGAACGGCGGCATGTCGTAAATCGCACATCGTAGAGCGGCATCGATTGTCCCGCCGCAAGTGCTGCATGATAAAATTGATTAAATTTCAATCATCACTCGCATCACACTCACGAGCTTACGCCTGCCATGCCCGATACTTTTCACAGATCCAACAATCTTGCCGCAGTAGACCCTGAAATTTTCGCGGTCATCCAAAAAGAGAATCAGCGGCAGGAAGACCACATCGAACTGATCGCGTCCGAGAATTACACCAGTCCGGCGGTGATGGAAGCGCAAGGTTCGCAGCTCACCAATAAATATGCCGAGGGATATCCGGGCAAGCGCTATTACGGCGGCTGCGAGTTTGTCGATATCGCTGAAACGCTGGCCATTGACCGCGTCAGAAAATTGTTCGGCGCAGACACACACGATTACGCGGCCAATGTGCAGCCAAACTCTGGTTCTCAGGCAAACCAAGCTGTCTATTTCGCGCTATTAAAACCGGGCGATACCATTTTGGGCATGAGCCTCGCCATGGGCGGACATCTCACCCACGGCTCGCCCGTGAACATGAGCGGCAAGTGGTTCAATATCGTGAGCTACGGTTTGAACGATCAAGAGGCGATCGATTACGAGCAGGTTGAATCGTTAGCTCGTGAACACAAACCCAAGCTCATTCTTGCGGGTGCGTCTGCGTATGCACTGCGCATCGATTTCGAACGCTTCGCCAAAATCGCCAAAGAAGTTGGCGCGGTTCTCATGGTCGATATGGCGCACTACGCCGGCTTGATTGCGGCTGGTGTTTATCCCAACCCGATCCCATTTGCCGATGTCGTGACGTCGACCACGCACAAATCGCTGCGCGGTCCGCGCGGCGGCATCATCCTGATGAAGCGTGAATTTGAGAAGGTGATCAATTCCGCCATTTTCCCGGGCATTCAGGGCGGCCCGCTCATGCACGTCATTGCCGCCAAGGCAGTTGCATTCAAAGAAGCATTGGATCCACGCTTCAAAATTTATCAGGCGCAGGTGCTGAAGAACGCCGACATCCTGGCCAAAACGCTCATCAAGCGCGGCTTGCGTATCGTTTCCGGACGGACTGAATCGCACGTGATGCTGGTTGATTTGCGCGCCAAACAGATTACCGGCAAGGAAGCTGAGGCGGTGCTTGGACTCGCGCACATTACATGCAACAAAAACGCCATTCCGCATGACCCTGAAAAACCGTTCGTCACCAGCGGCGTGCGTTTGGGTTCACCGGCGATGACCACGCGCGGATTCAAAGAAGCTGAATCGGAATTGACCGCTAATTTGATTGCTGACGCATTGGACAAGCCGCACGACCAAGCCAACATCGCCGCCGTGCGTGAAAAGGTAAGCGCGCTTACCAAGCGATTCCCGGTTTACGGCGCGTAAGGTCTGGCGAGCGGACGAGATGAAGTGTCCGTTTTGTAGCGCGCAGGAAACGCAGGTGATCGATTCCCGTGTGAGCGAGGAGGGCGACGTTGTTCGCCGCCGCCGCCGATGCACGGTTTGCCACAAGCGCTTCACGACGTATGAGGGTGCCGAGCTCAGGATGCCGACCATCGTGAAATCGAATGGCCAACGTGAAGATTTTTCGCGCAGCAAACTTGAGACCAGTTTTCACCGGGCGTTGCACAAGCGCCTCGTTGAAACGGCCAAAGTGGAAGAAGCAATTGAGCGCATCGAGCAGGCAGTATTGAACGAAGCAAAGCGGGAGCATTCGTCCCGCAAGATTGGTGAAATGGTAATGGAAGAATTGAAAAAACTCGACCAGGTGGGCTACGTACGTTTTGCCTCGGTCTATCGCAGTTTCTCGGATGTCGAGGAATTCAAAGACGCCATCCGCGAAGTGACGAAGAAGTAACGCTGATGTTCTCAGCTTTTGATCATGCCATGATGGCTCGTGCTTATCAGCTTGCCGAGCAGGGGCGCAGCATCACGACGCCGAATCCGTTTGTCGGTTGCGTCATCGTCAAGCATGGCCGGATCATTGGCGAAGGCTCTACCCAAAAAGGTGGTCGGCCCCACGCCGAGGCGATGGCACTTGAAAACTGTGGCGTGTCGGCAGCAGGCGCGACGGTGTACGTGACGCTCGAACCTTGTTGCTTGCATCCTGCTTCGCGTGGCCCGGCATGTGCAGATTTGCTGGTGGCTGCAAAGATGAGCAGGGTAGTGTTCGCAGTGCACGATCCTTTCGATGGCGTTAACGGCGCCGGGCATTCGCGCCTCAGCGATGCCGGCATCATGGTCGAGACAGGGTTGATGGAAAACGTTGTACGTCTCCAATTGCGGGCTTTCCTGAAGCGTGTCACCCGCAGTCGGCCCTGGGTAACGCTTAAAGTGGCTGCCAGTATTGACGGCAAGACGGCATTGGCTAATGGACAATCAAAATGGATTACTGGTGCGGATGCGAGGCGCGACGTGCACCGCATGCGCGCAGAGGCATGCGCGGTCATGACGGGAATCGGTACGCTAATGGCCGATGACCCGCAACTAACCGTGCGGGAGATTCCGTGCGATCGCCAGCCGTTGCGTATTCTGTTGGACAGCCGTCTCGATATTACCGACAATGCGCGTCTTCTTGAGGGCAATAATTTGCTTATTGTCACTGCAGCGCAAAATGATGTTCGTGAAAACGAATTGAAGTCTCGTGGCGTAAACCTAATGCGAGTCCCGGTTGAGGCCATCAAAGGCAAAGTCGATTTGGACAAGATGATGGAGATGCTAGCCCTGCGGGGGCTTAACAACATCATGGTTGAAACCGGGGCAAAATTAAACGGCTCCTTACTGGCCGCTGGCGTAGTAGACGAAATCGTTGCCTATGTGGCGCCAAGCATTTTGGGCGATCCTGCGCGGGGCTTATTTGCGTTGCCGGCATTCACGGATTTGGCCGAGCGAACGCAACTGAACATTACCGATGTGCGCCGGATTGGCGGCGATTTGCGCATTACCGCTGCAGTACAGGAGGGCTAGCATGTTTACGGGCATTGTCGAAACAACCGGATTGATTGAGCAGGCGCAGGTGACGCCGGAAAACACGCGGCTCACGATTAATGCACCTCGTCTGGGTTTGCATCAGGTCGCTATTGGCGATTCGATAGCCGTGAACGGTTGCTGCCTTACTGTTGTTGAGAAATCGCCCGAAACATTTTCCGTAGATGTTTCCAACGAAACGTTATCGTTAACGACTGGATTGGCAAACGGCGCGGAAGTAAATCTGGAGAAATCGCTGCGTTTTGGGGATCGACTGGGTGGCCACCTGGTGAGTGGGCATGTCGACGGCATTGGGCGGGTAACGGCGATTGATGATTTGGGGGCATCCTGGCGTCTGGAAATAGATGCGCCAGAGGCGCTGGCCAAATTTGTCGCACGCAAAGGGTCGATTACAGTGAATGGTGTATCGTTAACCGTGAACAAGGTAAGCGATGCTGCGGATGGCAATGCCGTGTTTGAAATCAACATCATTCCGCATACGCATCAGGTAACGACAATCCGCCTGCTGCGCAAAGGGGCTAATGTGAATTTGGAAATTGATTTGCTGGCACGCTACGTTGACAGACTGCTGATGAGGGAACCCACATGACCATCGCATCAACACAAGAAATTATCGAAGACATTCGCTTGGGCCGCATGGTGGTGCTGGTGGATGCCGAGGATCGGGAGAACGAGGGTGATCTGATTTTTGCAGCCGATCACGTTACAGCTGAGAAAATAAACTTTCTCGCCACGTATGGCCGCGGGCTCATTTGCATGCCGGTGACTGCGGATCACGCGAAACAGATAAAACTCACGCCCATGGCCGAGAAGAACCGTACCGTGCATGGCACCAATTTCACTGTAGCGATCGAAGCCGCAACTGGCATAACGACAGGCATTTCAGCGGCCGATCGCGCACATACCATTCGCGTTGCAACACGGCCGAATGCAACACCTGACGACATTGTTCAACCGGGTCATGTATTTCCACTGATAGCAAAACCGGGAGGCGTGCTTACTCGTGCAGGACATACGGAAGCATGCTGCGATTTTGCCAGGCTCGCTGGCCTGAATCCTGCTGCGGTGCTATGCGAGATCATGAACGAAGACGGCACCATGGCCCGGCTGCCCGACCTATTGCCGTTTGCGGCTCGGCATGGATTGAAGATCGGCACCATTGCAGACCTGATCCGCTATCGGTCAGTCAACGAAACGCTCGTCGAACAGGTCTCGGAAAAGACCATTTCGACACCCTATGGCGCGTTCAAATTGCACGCCTTTCTCGATAAGACAGTGAATGAGGTGCATCTGGCACTTACCCGCGGCGACATTCGGCCGGAGGTTCCCGTGCTTACGCGTGTCCATGAGCCATTCACCTCGATTGACCTGTTTGACTTTGACAGTGCACGCCACGCCTATTCGGTCGCTGATGCCATGCGCATCATCGCCACCGACGGTACCGGCGTGATTGTGCTGCTGCGCGGAACTGAAAGTGCGGAGTCGATACTCGCGAGATTTAACCCGCCCAATGACAAGCCAACGCGGACGGCCAAGTGGGACCCGTTGCTGCACGGTATTGGCGCACAAATTTTGAACAAGTTGAACGTCAAGAAAATGCGCGTACTTGCATGGCCAAAGAAAATTCCTTCAATGGCAGGGTTTGACCTTGAGGTTGTTGAGTATGTGCCGCCGTCAAACGAACGTAAATTGCATAGCGTCGCGACATTTCAATAAGGCTGTATGAATTCGATCAAAAATAGTATGGACGGGCAGCAACTCCGCATTGGCATCGTCCAGAGTCGGTTTAACGAACCCATCGTGCTGGGTATGTTGGACGCGTGTGTGGCTGAACTGCAAAAGCATGGCGTCGACCCTGCATCCATTGATCATGTTTCGGTACCGGGCGCGCTCGAGATTCCAATCGCCCTGCAAACGATGGCGCATACGCAAAAATATGATGCCCTGATTGCCATTGGCGCAGTCATTCGCGGGGACACATATCATTTTGAGGTCGTGTCAAATGAAAGTTGCAGAGGCGTGATGGATGCAACGCTGGAAACGGGCGTGCCGATCGCCAATGGTATTTTGACCGTCGATAGCGACGAGCAGGCGTTGGCGCGCATTCATGAAAAAGGTGCTGACTGCGCACGCGCAGCGATTGAAATGGCACATACGCTCAGAGCAATCACCGCAAGTGCGCGGGAGCGAGTATGAAAAGCGCGCGTCGGCGTTCGCGGGAGTTTGCGTTACAGGCCCTGTACCAATGGCAACTGGCCGGGCAAAGCCTCGCCGATATCGAGCAGCAGTACGCACACGCGGAAGGGTTCGCCAAGGCCGACAGTAATTTGTTTTCAGTGATCTTGAGCGGCGTGCTCAAACAAGCGGAAACCCTCAAAGAAAAACTGCAACCCCACCTGGATCGTCCATGGCGGGAGGTAAGCCCAATCGAGGCCGCCATTCTGCTGATCGGTTCGTTCGAATTGGTGAACCTGCCAGAGACACCTTATCGCGTCATCATCAATGAAGCCATCGAGCTTGCGAAGTCTTATGGCGGCACCGATGGCCACAAATATATCAATGGCATCCTCGACAAGTTGGCGGCGACAGAGCGTACCGATGAGATCACTTTTCAGAAAGATGTTCCTGAAAATAAGCCAGCAAGAAAAGCGGCTGCAGTTAGCGTGACGACGAAGCCTAGACGTGTAGTGAAGACGGCAGAGTGAGAGTGCTCGTTGTTTGCAGTGCTGATTGCTAAGAAGATGCGACGATGTCGCCCGAATTTGAATTAATCGCAAAATATTTCACGCGACCTTTTAAAAACGCGACGCTTGGCGTCGGCGACGATTGCGCGCTGATTACTGTTTCGCCCGGACACGAGTTGGCGATTTCAACCGATACGCTAGCCTCCGGCACACATTTTTTTCCAAATGCTGATCCGGAAAAACTCGGGCACAAGGCTCTCGCTGTAAATCTCTCGGATATCGCCGCGATGGGCGCGTTGCCCCGTTATGTCACACTTGCGCTGACCCTGCCATCCATTGACGAGCACTGGATTGCCGCATTCGCCCGTGGTTTTTTTTCGCTTGCCGATGAAGCTGAAGTTGAGTTGATCGGTGGCGACACCACACGGGGTCCACTGGCGATCACAATCACGGCAATGGGTGAAGTTGGCGCGGGCCAAGCGCTTCGGCGGAGTGGGGCGAAAGTTGGAGATGATATTTGGGTGTCCGGCACGTTGGGCGGCGCAGCACTTGCGCTGAAGCATTTGCTAGGCGCAGTAGCACTTGGTGCTGATATTTTTGAACGTGCCGCGATGCTGCTCGATAAACCAAGGCCGCGCATTGCGCTCGGTCGTGCGCTGGTTGGTGTCGCGACCAGTGCAATCGACATCTCCGACGGATTAGTGGCAGACCTTACCCATATTTGCGAACGATCAATGCTGTCAGCCGAGATCATTTGGCCCGAGATCCAGATTTTCCCCGGATTGTTGTCGGTAGAAGAAGATCAGCGAATCGAATGCGCGCTGGCTGGAGGTGATGATTATGAGTTGTGCTTTACGGCGCCAGAAATAGTTCGGGACAAGCTGTTGCGCATTTCTGCCGATTCCGGATTAATACTTACCCGAATCGGCAGCATGCGTCCCGGTCAGCCCCAGGTGCGTGTGTGCGATGCACGAGGCGGTGAAATGAATGTGCACGCCTGCGGATTTGATCACTTTGCCAACGCCGCGACACCGGTAATTAATTAAACATGCGCCCCAATCGTGAATTCCTGTTCAAGCATCCTGCGCATTTCATTGCGTTTGGATTTGGCGCGGGCCTGCTACCGAAGGCACCGGGCACATGGGGAACGCTTGTCGCGATCCCGTTTTATCTGCTCGCGCGAAACTTTGGCGGTACCGCTGCGGTATTGGTGTGTTCGCTGGTCTTTTTTGGCATCGGTGTGTGGGCATCCGGCATCGCAGGACGCTCGCTCGGCGTTGCCGATCACGGTGGTATCGTGATCGATGAAATTGCCGCATTTTTGTTGGTGCTCGCGTTTACGCCGATTGGATTGCCGTGGCTTGTCACCGCTTTCGTGCTGTTCCGCGTTTTTGATGTTTTCAAGCCTTGGCCAATCAGTGTCGCTGATCGAACGTTAAAAGGTGGCTTCGGCGTGATGTTCGATGATTTCCTCGCGGCAGTTGCCGCCATTGCAATATTGTTTTTGCTCCGCACTATTTTTCCGGAGGGGTGATCATGGAAAACGAGACAAAAAACTGGCCGTATCCAACATTGTTCGCGCATCGCGGCGGCGGCGTATCGGCGCCAGAAAACACTATTGCCGCAATGAAGATGGGCCATGCTCACTCCTATGTTGCCGTCGAGTTCGATGTGAAGCTGTCAGCCGACAATGTAGTGTTATTGATGCACGATGCAACATTGGAGCGCACGACAAATGGCTGTGGGCGCATCGCTGAAAAAAGTATGGCGGCGCTGGAAGAATATGATGCCGGTGCGTGGCACAGTGAGCCATTCCGTGGCGAGCACATTCCGCGTTTCTCAGCGGTCGCCGCCTATTTGCATGGGCTCGGGATGATGGCGAACGTCGAGATCAAGCCGTGTCCGGGC
>JANNRY010000395.1:0-4272 GCA_031401935.1 Betaproteobacteria bacterium
CATCGATGACTGAGACATCGAGGTCCGCAAAATAGCTCATCGACAATGTGCGCGGAATCGGTGTCGCACTCATCATCAACTGGTGGGGTTCGGCGGATTCGCTGCCGGTCTTGCCTTTTTCACGCAGGGCCAATCGCTGACCGACGCCGAACCGATGTTGCTCATCAATGATGGCGAGGCCCAGCTTCGCGAACGACACGCTGTCCTGAAACAGTACGTGTGTTCCGATGGCAAGCTGCGTTTTGCCTAAGGCAATTTCTTCCAGCGCAATGCGTTTTTCTCTTACCTTCAAGCTGCCAGTGAGCCACGTTACGGTGACCCCAAGCGGCAATAGTAACGCGGACAACTTTCGGTAATGCTGCTCAGCCAGAATTTCGGTCGGTGCCATCAACGCGGCTTGGTATCCGTTGTCGATGGCCTGCGCGGCGGCGAGTGCAGAAACAACTGTCTTGCCGCTGCCCACGTCGCCCTGCAACAAACGCTGCATCGGGTGCGGTGCGGCGAGGTCAATGGCGATTTCCCGCCAGGCGCGCAATTGCGCCTCAGTCAATTCGAAGGGCAGCGATTTCCTGAAAGCATCGGTGAGTTTATTTTTGGTGATAAGTTTTGGCGCAGTCTTGGCATCGCGGGCTGCACGAGCTTTTTTCATCGCCAACTGCTGCGCAAGCAATTCATCAAACTTGATGCGCCGCCAGGCCGGATGGGTACGCTCGGCTAGACTGGCGAGCGATGCATCTGGCGGTGGGCGATGCAGGGTCAGCATGCTGGGTGTGAAGTCCGGTAGCGACAGTTTTTTTCGCAACGTATCTGGCAATGCATCATCTAGCCGACGACCACCTTCCAGACTTGCGAGTGCGCGATCAATTAATCGCCTCAACTGAGTTTGCGAGAGTCCGGCGGTGGTCGAATACACAGGCGTCAGCGCCTCAGGCACCGCGTCCCCCTCGCCCACCATGTGATATCGCGGGTGCACCATCTCGGCACCAAAAAAACCCTGACGCACTTCACCGAACAGACGCACACGTTTGCCGGGTGCAAGTTGCTTGACCTGACTACCGTAAAAATTCAGGAAACGCAGGTAAATGATGTCGTTACCGTCTTTGGCCTGCACCACCAGTTGGCGGCGTGGACGGTAAGTAATTTCGGTATGAACGATTTCGGCTTCCAACTGACATGGCACACCGACTTGCGCATCAATAACGCGGGTTAGCCGAGTTTCATCTTCATAACGAATCGGGAGATGCAAAGCAAAATCCCAGTCGTCACGCAGGTCAAGCTTTGCGAGTCTGGCCGAAAGCGTATTCGCCGCTGCTCCTAGTTTGGGAGCGGCGTTACGTTTTGGTTTTTGTGGGTAGGAGCCAGCCAAACGTCGCGCTTATTCAGGCACCGTTCTGGCCGGTCGATACCAACACCATCACGCCTTCAATCTCCACCTGCGCGCCTCGCGGCAGCGCCGACACGCCCACTGCGGCACGCGCGGGGTAGGGCTCGCTGATGTAGGTCGCCATGATTTCATTGACCTTTGAAAAATTGCCGAGATCAATCAGGAACACGTTTACTTTCACCAAGTCGTTAAGTGATCCACCGGCGGCTTCGCATACGGCTTTCAGATTATCGAAAACGCGGCGCACCTGATTCTCGAATCCTTCAACCAATTGCATCGACGCCGGATCAAGCGGAATCTGGCCGGAGAGGTATGTGGTGTCGCCGACGGTGACGGCTTGTGAGTAAGTGCCTATCGCGGCGGGCGCGTATGGCGTGGAAATTATTTTCTTCATTCCTAGTGCCTTTGATGATCTTTCGATGCACCGGATTTTACACGCGACATCCTGACCACTTCCGGCATATGACGCAATTGTCGCATCAAGCTTGCAAGATGCATGCGATGGCGTACTTCCAGCGTGAATCCCACGGTGGTGTAGCGATTTTCGCTCTCAGCCATCTGATCTTCCATGTTGACATACGAAATGTTCGAATCGGTCGCAGCAATTTCTGCAGCGAGTTTTGCGAGCACGCCCCGACCATCGGTGACGGTCACTCGAATATCGACTTTGAACAGCCGGTCAATCAACGGATCCCACTGCACATCGATCCATTTTTCAGGATCGAATTTATAAGGATGAATCGCAGGGCAATCGTGGGTATGAATGACAAGCCCTTGCCCACCCTTGATCTGACCGATGATCGGGTCGCCTGGAATGGGACGACAGCAGGGAGCAAATTGCACGGCCATATCTTCGGTGCCGCGGATGGTAATTGAATCGCGTTGCCGATGCTCCGGCGACACCAGATCGGACACAGCAAACAATTTACGTGCAGCAACAATCGCGAGACGCTTGCCGAGCCCAATCTCGGACAGTACCTGTTCCTTGGTTTTAGCACTGTCACCCTTGAACAATCGGCTCCAGTGGTTCTTGCCAATATCGTTGGGATCGAAATTCAGCGAGCCAACCGCCTGTATCAGCAAGAGCTCACCCAATTCTACGGATTCGGCCTGTTGCGTTGTCTTCAGATAATGACGTATCTGCGAACGTGCCCGGCCGGTAGTCGCATAGTTGAGCCACGCCGGATTGGGGCGACCCGCAGGGTCAGTCATTATTTCTACGCGGTCCCCGTTCTTAAGCCGCGTCGACAAGGGGACGCTGGTGTCATCTATACGTGCGGCAACAGCGCGATTGCCTATGTCCGAATGGATGGCGTAGGCAAAGTCGAGCGCCGTGGCACCTTTTCGAAGCGAGTGAATTTTGCCCTTTGGCGAGAATGCATACACTTCGTCCGGGAAAAGATCGACCTTGATGTGCTCGAGAAACTCGAGCGCATCACCCGATTCCGACTGGAGTTCAAGCAGCGATTGCAGCCACTGATGGGTCCGTTGATGTATGTCGGATAGCTGTGTGCCGTGCTCATTATGAGCGTCGAGTGTTTTATAGAGCCAGTGCGAAGCAACACCGGCTTCGGCAATTTTATGCATGTCACCAGTGCGAATTTGCAACTCGACCGGTGTGCCATACGGACCAAATAGCGTGGTGTGCAACGACTGGTAACCGTTGGCCTTCGGTATCGCCACGTAATCCTTGAATTTGCCCGGAAACGGTTTGTATAAGGTGTGCAAAGCACCCAGCGCCCCGTAACAGGAAATGAGATCCTTGACGATGATGCGAAAGCCATAAATATCGAGTACTTCAGAAAACGAAATTTGCTTCTCAGCCATCTTTTTATAAATGGAGGAAAGAAATTTTTCCCGGCCCGTCACGGTGGCTTCGATATTGAATTCTTTCAAGCGCGCTTTGATCGCATCCAATATCTTGCCCACCACTTCTCGGCGGTTACCACGGGCTTTCTTGACGGCTTTCTCCAGCACCGAAAATCGGTGTGGATGCAAATACTTGAAGCCAAGATCCTCAAATTCGTAATACACCGCGTTCAAGCCCAGGCGGTTCGCTATCGGCGAATAAATTTCCAGTGTTTCCTTCGCCACGCGTTCCTGCTTGGCCTGCGGCACGGCGTCCAGTGTGCGCATGTTGTGCAGTCGATCCGCGAGTTTGATGAGAATCACCCGAACATCGCGCGCCATCGCTAGCAGCATTTTGCGAAAATTCTCTGCCTGCGCTTCTTCAAGCGTGGCGAACTGCAATTTATCGAGTTTGGAGACGCCGTCAACGAGTTCAGCAACGGCCTTGCCAAATTTCTTGGCGATATCGGTTTTGGTTGTTGGCGTATCTTCGACCACATCGTGCAGTAGCGCCGCGATCAGCGCCTGGGGATCGAGATGCCATTGCGCAAGAATCGTGGCGACAGCCAGCGGATGCGTAATGTAGGCTTCGCCGGAATTTCGAGTTTGTCCCTCATGCGCGAGCCGCGCCATGTCGTACGCGGCCGCCACACTTTTGATATCGGCGGGCTTCAGGTAGGAAGCGAGAAGCTCCTTTAATGCTGCGGCGTTGGGATCAACGACGGCATTAGGGTCATCGGCGGTATCAGCGCTCAGCAGCGAAGAGGCTGCAACGAGAGCAGTCTTGTGAAAATTGCGGCGGTCGGTGGTCATGTGTTTGTCCTTGAAGTGGATCGGGTTGGGCCCGTCATGTCTGCCTGTGAGCTTGGTGTTCGGCAATCACGTGCCGTCTGTTCGCGGGCGCACAAGACTTGCCGCCACCGCTCAGGACTTGCGCCCGCCCAGCACCAGCAGCGCCAGGCCGGCGGCGATTGCACCCGCCCCGACCCACACCGGCACGTTGACCGTCTGCTTGTCCTTGACCGACAACTCGATCGGTC
>JANNRY010000396.1:0-4877 GCA_031401935.1 Betaproteobacteria bacterium
CCCATGTCGAGCATACGATCAGCTTCGTCTAGCACCAGAATGCCGACTTGTGAAAGATTGATGCTTTTCTGCTGAAGGTGGTCAAGCAGGCGACCCGGCGTTGCCACGACAATCTCAACACCGGTATGCAGCGCCTTGATCTGCGGCTTAATATCGATGCCACCGTAAACCACCGCCGCCCGCAGGGGCAAATATTTGCTGTAAGTGCGGACCGATTCCTCCACTTGGGCTGCGAGTTCACGCGTGGGCACCAGTACCAGCGCGCGCACCGGGTGCCTGGCGGGAGAGGAACTGGTGCTGGCGTGTGGGGCCAACAATTGCAGCAACGGCAACGTGAAGCTGGCGGTTTTGCCGGTGCCGGTCTGCGCGCAGCCCATGATGTCGCGGCCTTCCAGAATGGCTGGAATGGCCTTGGCCTGAATGGGTGTGGGCTCGGTATAGCCTTGGGCTTCTACGGCACGGAGTAATTCGGGGATGAGGTTCAGTGATGCGAAGGACATTCAAACAGCCTTACTAAAAATGCCCTTTGAGGATTTGCAATGGCGCAGTTGACAATGATGGCTGGCGACAGCGGTAGCCGAAAGAGCGGAAACGGACTACAGAAAACGGGTGCAACCCGTATTGTACCGGCAGCGGGCGCTGCAAGCGAGCGCGACTGGAACCGCGCCGGTATTGAGCGCCGGCGCGGCGCGGCGCATAATCACCCAATGCACCGGGCGCATGTTTCAGTTGCCCGTTGCTGCGAGTGCACCTCCAAGGACGATAAAATTGGTCACCGCGCAAGGCGCCAACTCGATTGAAACCCGCTTGAAACCCGCGTGAAACCTCAGCCATGACCACGACCGCATCTCTGACGCTATGCCAATACTGCGAACACGCCAACCCCGCGGACGCGAAATTCTGCACCGGTTGCGGCGCGCCGTTGCACTTGATTCCTTGCCCAACCTGTGGGGCAGTCAATCAAAAAACATCAAAATCCTGCTATCAGTGCCATGGGGAATTGCGTGAAAGCACAGAAATTCTGCTCGCAAACGCCCCCGCAAGCGCGTCCGAGGCAGCGGCAGGAGATGCTGAGTCGTCCGCTGCCATGCCTTCAACCCCGTCCACTTATTCACCACCTCCCGCCACTCCTCAGCGCCAGCCGCTGTTCGTGGTAACGATCATTTTTCTCGCCTTCGCCTCAGCCGCCTATTTTGCCTACCAGCAGCGGGCGTCAGTGGCCGCAAAGGAAGCCAGTGTCGAGGCGTCCTCCAGCACTGTGCCCGCTAATGTGAGTGCGGGCACGATCAACAAAGCGACGTCCGTGCCTGCACCCGCTGCGCCTGCGCCAGCAACGCCCGCTGCCGCTAAAGAAATTGTCGCGAATCCAGCACCAGCGTCGGTCGTCGCCAAGCCTGAAAATACAGTGTCTGTCCCGGTGGATGCGACCACACCGACGAGAAGAGCCAGCCGGCGAGGTGCGCCAGCGGAGACGGCGACCGCACCAGAGATCGCAATCCCCGCCAGCGCCGCACGCGCTAGCACCGGAATAGAAAAACAATCGCCGCAGGCGAGACCCTGCACCGAAGCGATCGCAGCACTCGGGTTGTGCACACCAGAACCATCAAAAGGGAGGTAATAACATGACCACGCGAACCAGCGAAGCATTCATGCACGCGCCTGCAAGGGGTTTCACACGCTTTCTCATCGCAGCCTTACTGCTGTTTACCAGCGGCGCGGCACTCGCAGCGGCCGAATACAAGATCGCCACAGCGTCCGAGAAAGGCACTTACTTCGCCATCGGCGCGGATCTCGCCAAGTTTGTCGCCCCGAGTGCCGACATCAAACTTGAAGTCATGCCCACGTCGGGTTCAGCGGCAAACATTAAGCTGCTGCGCTTCGAGCCGGGCGTGAAATTTGCCGTTGTGCAGGCCGATGTGTATCAGGCATTTCTGGATAGAGCGGGTGGTGGTAACACCGAGGCCGCATCCATCATCCGACCATTGCGCGTGATCCTGCCGCTTTACAACACCGAGATCCACTACATCGTTCGGGCTGATTCAGAAATGAATTACCTCCACGACATCAAGAATGCAAAAATCAACGGTGGCTTGGTAGGAAGTGGCGCAGCGCTGATCACCCACACGCTCTACAGGATGATGTTCAACGGCGCGATGCCGGAAGCCAATGGGAGCTTTTTGTCTAACGAAGAGGCGCTCGTCAAGCTGATTTCGGACAAGTCGGTGGATGTGGTGGTAGTCGCGGCGGGACAGCCTGCGCCGCTCATCGCCAACATGAAGCCCGAAGCGCAAAAATTCATCAAGCTGCTGAAGTTTGACCCAAACCACCCCACCAGCAAACAGCCTCTGACTGTTTACTCCTCGGCAACGGTGACGACGACCAGTTATCCGAATCTGCTAACGGAAAATTTCACCACCATCGCTGTGGGCGCGTTTCTGGTCACCTACGATTACAATCTCAAAGATACGATGAACCACATGACGCAATTTGCGCGTTCGCTCTGCGAAAATTTTCCCACCCTGCAAGCTGAGGGCCATCCAAAATGGCGTGAAGTTGCCTTGACGTTGCCACCTCTTGGCCCGGGCTGGACATACTATCCGCCTACCGCCAGAGAGCTTCGCGCGTGCGGCAGTAGGAAAGCCAAAGCGTTGGTAAAACCCGCGAGCAAATGCTCAGCTGAGGAACGCATTCTGGGGCTTTGCAAATAATTTTTTAGATAGCCAAGATCGGTTTGCGCCCAGCTTCGCTGATTGTTAACAACTGTCACAAACCGCGCTTTAGTGGAGTAATTCACAGATTTAACTTTCGCCCGAGATCAAGATAGGTGCATCGAATGACAAGCAGCGTAAACAAGTCGTTCGACGAGATTTAAACGACGTGAAAAAAACTAGGCGCACTCCTGGGATCTCTGGCTTGGGACACATGTCGCCCGAGAGGAAAGTCGAAATGAACCGAAGTGGGTCCGCCCCACTCCTCGATGCCAGAAATGAGAAAGGGCACCTCTTGGTGCCCTTCTTTTTTTGGTTAATGCAATGGTCCACCGCGATTTGCCAAACCATCGCGAATCGCCATTAGTGTCATGCGCAGATAGGTCAAACGCGGCGCGACAAACAACATCGTCGCGATAAATTTAGCGGCCATGCGCAACGCATCTTTCAGTTTCCATTTCAGCGGTACGTAGCCGCGGCGATAAAGCAGGATTCGATTGCGGGTCTGATAGTAAGTACGCGTCGGTGAATGCACCACCAGATTGATGCGATTCAGGATCATCCGGCGTTGATCGCCAAGCTGATGATCAAGCGTTGCGTCACAAACACCGTAGAGCAAACAGTTCCGTGCGCGTGCGCGGTAACACCACTCCAGATCGACGCTATCGATAAACAACGCATCGTCGAAGCCACCGATTTTATCGAGGGCGCTGATCGCGATGAGCGCGCCGGAGCTGATGAGGAAATCGCAAGAGATCATTTTTTCGTTATTGGGCGCACAGCGCAGGTGCTGATTGCGAAGCCATCCGAGGCGAATGAACGGGTATTCGCGGGCGTCACGCGAATCAACAATACGCGGACCAACCGCAGCCACCGAATTGGCAGGATTCAAGCTAACAGCTTGCTCAAAACTCGACACTAATTTACCGACCATATCTGGCGCAGGAACGCTATCGTGGTCTAGTAGCAAAACGAATTTTGCACCCAGCTCGCGTGCGGCATCAATGCCGATATTGAACCCTTTGGCTACGCCTTCGTTGTGCTCTAAAACGATAAAAATTATTTGGGGTGGCTCACTGAAAAGTGCTACAACTTCAGGTCTCTGGAGAATACTTTTGACCGACGGCATCGAACCGTTATCGACGATGACGATTTGATCCACCTGATCGCGCAGCGCCACCAATTGTGTAGCCAATCGCAATGGATCTGGATTAAAGGCCACCGTGATACTGGTCACGCCGGTATCGTGCTTCGGTTCTCCTGAAGGCAACAATTCAGTCGCGCGCCACTTCGTATTCGCGATCACGGATTCGAGCGCTGTTTCCAGTGGCGCACCAAGCTCACAATTGATGTCGCGCAGATGGCTCGGTACCGCATTGGCATGATGCAACTGCACACTCGATATGCCGATTACGCGCAGCAGTTGGAATAATGTCTGCGGGTCTTGTCGATGATCCACATAGGCTTCGAACTCTTCCCCCTGACGCATCCAGCGCAGCGAGAAACACTGCTCCCCAAGGGGTTTTAACAGCAACACTTCCGACGACTCTGACAGCGTCGCCACGAGGTCATTGACCACCTTCTCGGTGTCACCGTCCCAATCGGGCGTGATGAATAAAAGTCGGGGCCGAATTGATGTCGCGAGTCGGGTCAGGTCCACACGCCGTCTCAGCACGCGTGCCGGGTCGACCGCCAGATGTGCGGCGATCACGTCGCGATACGTAGGATATCGCGCATCGATCACGGCTTGCGCGACCTGTTTGCCAGCTTCAGAATCGCCACCAAACGATACCTCGCCCTGGTGGTAGACAAACACATCGCCACAAAGCAGGTGATTGAGGCCACGCGCAGTGGCGCGCATGCACCAGTCGTTCTCTTCGCCATAGCCACGGCCAAAGGCAGCGGTATCGAACGTGCCGATGGCATCGATTGCCGCGCGCGTCATCAACATGCAAAAGCCGACGCCGGTTGGAATTTCTACAAAGCGCCCTGCGTTGACCTTGGCAAACATGGCATCAAGCAAGCCAACAGTCACGCCCGGCGACAACGGATTCGAGATTGCGATGCGCGGGTAACTGCACAGGGTCGCATTATTGGAAAACGGCGTCACACTTGCCGTATTCGGTGTCGCGGTTGCACAGGCAACCATCCGCTCGAGCCAGCCGTCTG
>JANNRY010000397.1:0-9753 GCA_031401935.1 Betaproteobacteria bacterium
GCTCGTGGATCTGTTGCCGGGCGGGTTCGAGCCCGTGCTCAATCCCATCGATGCGCCCGAAGTGCAGCCGGCCAAGAAAGGCGCATTCGTAAATCGCCTTGGGAATGTGGGCGGATGGAATGTCGAATACGCCGATGTGCGCGAAGAACGTGTGGTGCTATACGGCAGCGTGAACTCAAGTGTGTCGGAGTATCGCTATCGCATTCGTGCGACCAATGTGGGGACGTTTATCGTGCCGCCAGCGTATGGGGAGTCGATGTATGAGCGGGATGTGCAGGCGAGGTCGCTGCCAGGGAAGATTGTGGTTGAGCGGGCGGGGAAATAACGGTCGAGTAATGAAGTTACTTGTAATGGTGAAACTGGTAGCTAAATACCTCCTTCCCTCGCTTGCGGGGGAAGGCCGGGATGGGGGAGTTATTGCAGGAGGGATCGCCCCCATCCCAACCTTCCCCCGTCGCCGGGGGAAGGAGCTACGTTTCCTTACATTGGCGATTGTCGCAATTGCGTTAGCACTAATTTGTTTGCGCGTCATCCCCAAACCCCCACTCCGCGACTTCGCCCAATACTCTAGCGCCGTCTACGCCGAAGACGGTTCGTTGCTTCGTCTCACAACCGCCGCTGACGAACAATACCGCCTGTGGACACCGCTGGAAGCGATCTCGCCGAAGATGACCGAAGCTGTCATGCGCTACGAAGATCGCTGGTTTCACTGGCACCCCGGCGTGAACCCTGCCGCGATGGTGCGCAGTGCTTATGCGACGTTCACGGGTGAGCGTCGTCAAGGCGGCTCTACGCTGACGATGCAGTTTGCGCGCAAACGCTACGCTATCGACAGCCGCACAGTCACTGGAAAAATGCAGCAGATGCTGGCCGCGTTCTGGATTGAGGCGCGCTACAGCAAACGCGAAATCCTTGAGGCGTACCTGAACTTTGCGCCGTATGGCGGCAATATCGAGGGCGTAGGCGCGGCAAGCTTGGTTTACTTTCAAAAACGCGCTGCCGATCTCACGCTGCCCGAGGCGTTCACGCTTGCAGTGATCCCACAAAACCCTGCTGTACGCGGTGGCAGCAAAGTGGTGTCGCCCGCAACGGTGGACGCGCGTGCGCGCATGGCGGCGATATGGTTGGCGGCGCATCCTGAAGATGAGCGTCTCGGTGCCATGCACGCCATCGCGCCGAAAGTAACGGCGGCGCTGCCATTCCGCGCGCCGCATGTCGTCACGCAGCTGTTGAAGGAGCGCCAGGGCGAGGTTTTCTCCAGCATCGACCTGAAAATGCAGAACGCGGTCGAGCGTGCCATCGCGCAACGCATCGAACAATATCGCGACAGCGGCACGCGCAATGCCTCGGCCATTTTGCTCGATACGGAAACCATGCAGGTCAAGGCGCTGGTCGGCTCCGCGAATTTCAACGATGACGATATCGACGGGCAGGTGAATGGCGTGTTGGCGAAGCGCTCACCGGGGTCGACGCTGAAGCCATTTATTTACGCGCTCGCATTCGATCAGGGGGTGCTGCATCCGATGACGGTGTTGAAAGACGCGCCGACAGCGTTTGGTCCGTTCAGCCCGGAGAATTTCGATGGCCGGTTTGTCGGGCCCATCACCGCGCAGGAGGCGCTGACACGCAGCCGCAATATTCCTGCTGTCTCGGTCGCCGCCAAACTTACGCGACCGAGTCTGTATGATCTGATGAAGACCTCGGGCGTCGCCAATCTGGCGAGCGAGAAACATTACGGATTAGCGCTGACGCTTGGCGGCGGCGAAGTGACGATGGAGGAGCTTGCGCGGATGTACGCGATGCTGGCCAATGGGGGCGAACTCAGACCAATTACATACACAAGAAATGCGACGCCCTCAAAACCAAGTTCCTTCTCCCGCGCGCGGGACGAGGGCACACTTGAAGCGAAGCAGAAGGTGGCCGACAGGTCGGATGAGGGGGAGCTTGCCAATAGCACCCGTCTGCTCTCCGAAGAAGCCGCCTACGTCACCCTGGACATGCTCAAAACCAATCCGCGCCCCGACACCGGCCTGCCTGCACAACCAGCAGTCGCATGGAAGACCGGGACCTCCTGGGGGTTCCGCGACGCATGGACCGCTGGCACCTTCGGTCGCTACGTACTCATCGTCTGGGTCGGCAATTTCGATGGCAGCAGCAACCAGTCCCTTATCGGCATCTCCGCAGCGGCACCGCTGTTTTTCAATATCGTCGATGGTCTGCGCAACGAAGGCGTGCTGGCGCAGGAAAGCAGCCCGCGCTTGCCCCCACGAAAACTGACACGCGTGGACGTGTGTGCCGCGACCGGTGATTTACCGAATGCACATTGCAGCACTCGCGTACCAAGCTGGTTCATGCCGGGCAAATCGCCGATCCGCGTTTCCAATCTGCATCGCCGCGTGCTGCTCGACCGGCGCACCGGGCAGACCGTGTGCGAAGAGGGGCCGAACACGCATTGGCAGGTGATCGAGTACTGGCCTTCAGACATGCAAAAGATATTTCGCGATGCAGGCATGCCGCGCCGCGAAGCGCCACGCTTGCCGGATTGTGCGCGCGGCAGCGCCGACAACAACATCGCGGGTGACCCGCAAATTGTGTCGCCGTTGAGGGCGGTGACGTACACGTCGCGCCTGTCGAACATGGTGCCGATCTCGCTGCGTGCGGAAGCCGGCAGCGGTAGCAATCGTGGAAAACTATTCTGGTTTTCCAACGACGCCTTCGTCGGCGAAGCCAAGGCAGGCGAAGCATTGGCGTGGAATCCGCCGCGTGCGGGACGTTATGTGGTGCGCGTAGTCGATGAGGCCGGACGGGCAGATAGCCGCGATGTTTCGGTTGAAGTTGTTCCTTGATAAAGTCAAGCACTGGCGGGCTCTTCAGGACAAAACAACGCCAGGAGGCCCGTCAATGCTGGTTCTACAAGTTTTAATCATGCTTGTCACATCGTTTCATGCTTGTATGGAATTTTCAACGCAAAGTGTCGTCAAACCGATGTTGCAATAATGCCCAAGCAAACAATGAAAAGAATATTCGTATGCATTGTCGCCGCCCTGCTGGCGACAAATGCCATCGCCGCCGACGCCACCGAAAAACCGGTTGTACCACGTGCCGTGACGCCGCGCGGACCGCTGTTGGATGACGAGCGTAACCTGATTGTGTTGTTTGAGAATGCTGCGCCGTCGGTTGCCTACATCACGACGGAAAATTTAGTGCAGCGCGGCTTTTTCGGTACCGGCGTTGCACAGGGCGCGGGCACTGGATTTGTGTGGGATACACAAGGCCATGTGGTGACCAATTTTCACGTTATACAGAATGCACAAAAAGTGACCGTGCAATTGGACGCCGGTAAGGAACCATTGCCAGCGACGTTTGTAGGGGGATCGCCCGAATACGATCTTGCTGTCGTCAAGCTCGCGCAGATTCCCGCAGGGTTGAAACCGATTCCACTCGGGACATCGCGCGACCTAAAGATCGGCCAATCGGTTCTGGCAATCGGCAAGCCATTCGGGCTTTCGCGCACATTGACTGCCGGCATTATTTCCGCACTCGACCGCTATTTGCCAACGCAGGAATACGCCGAAATTGCTGGTGCAATCCAGACCGATGCTGCCATCAATCCCGGTAACTCAGGCGGGCCGTTGCTCGACAGCGCCGGACGATTGATCGGCGTAAATTCCGCGATCCGTTCCAACTCGGGCAGCTCGTCCGGTGTTGGCTTCGCGATTCCGGTTGATCTGGTCAATCGCATCGTGCCGCAACTGATCGCGCGCGGCTATGCGGCTTCACCGGGCATCGGCATTGTTCCGTTCAATCCAATTGTGGTCGCGCAAAACGGCATCAAGGGCGTCGTGATCGATCAGGTGCGTGCGCGTTCGCCTGCGGCCACTGCGGGCTTGAAAGCGCTGGCGCGACGCACCGGTGAACTGGGCGATGTGATCATTGCCGTGAATGGTCGCAACGTGGAATCGTTATCGACGTTTGTTGCAGAATTGGATCGCGTAGGCATCGGCAACACGGCGGAAATCACCGTGCAGCGAGATGGCAAGACCCGCAAGGAACGTGTGCGCGTGATCGACACCAATCAGAAATAGCGTTACAAATTCTTCAGGCGCGCGGACAGCGTATCGAGGTAGATCGGGAATTGGTGAATGTCGTTGTGTCCGGCACCGGCGACAACAACCAGTTCAGTCCCGGCGCGGATTTCTTTCAGACGCTCGCCGTGCGAGAGGCTGATCAACGTATCCATATCGCCGTGTTCAATCATCACCGGGCCTTTGATCGCTGGCAACCACTCATCGGTACGCATCGTGTAGCGATTCACCAGCGCAGGCAGCCATGGATAGTGTGCGTCGCCCATCGCCTTCAGACTTTCATATGGCGACACCAGTACCGTCAAATCAGGCTGCACCTCACTGGACAATTTTGCCGCCAGACCTGTCCCCAGCGAGCGGCCATAAACGACCAATTTTTTCCCCGCGTATAGCGGCGCGACCTTGCTCCAGGCGACGCGCATGTCATCGTGCAACTGCGCTTCGCTCTCGATCTGTCCGCTGCTCTTGCCGTAGCCGCGATAGTCAATAATAAAAAGATCGTAATTCACACGTCGATAAAAATCGACACTGGTGAGCCAGGTCTGTAAATTGCCGCTATTGCCGTGCAAAAAGAAAACGACGCCTTTCGGATTCGGTAAACGAAGATGCAGGGCCGACAATTGGGCGCCCGTCACAGGTACTTTCACCTCCTGCACATCAGGGATCGTGAATTGATGGTCAGGACTGAGAGGAACGGGCATGAATATCAGTTTCTCTTGCCTGAAATAGACGAACGCGACAACTACAACGTAAGCGAGCAGTGCCAATCCAAGCAGCGACAGTGCGCCGCGCCGGGCGATGATCGCCCAGCGAGAACCGCTATGCGTCTTGGCAGAACTAGAAGCCACCGACAAAATCGCGCTTGCCCACATCAACGCCGTTGTGACGCAGGATCGCGTAGGCCATCGACATGTGGAAATAAAGATTGGGGAACGCAAAATGCATCAGGTAAGGCTGACCTTTGAAGGTCACCGGATTGCCAGCAATCGTGAGGTTGATGTCACGGTCTTCCTGACCATCGATCTGTTCGGGTTTGAAGGTGCCGACGAAGTCGAGCGTTTTGTCGATGCGCGCTGACAGCTCGGCAAAAGTGGTTTCGATATCCTCGTACTTCGGCAATTCAACGCCGGCTAAACGTGCTACCGGGCCTTTACCAAAGTCGCCCGCAATTTGCACCTGACGGGTGAGCGGAAACATATCCGGATAAAGACGCGAACCCAAAAATACGCTCTCGTCTATTTTCTTGTCCGCGGCATGGGCGGCACCCTTTGCAAGTACGCCCTTTAGCGCAGTCAGAGATTTCTGGATGACGGGAACGGACGCTTGATATAGTGAAATGGTCATGAATGACTCCTTGTGAATGACGCAACAATTTTAACAGTCAAACCACAAACACTCTCTCCGCAATGCGCGCAGCAACAAATGCAACGCTGGATATTTCTTCGTCATTCAGCGCAAATAATTCCGTTTCTCGACGATTCGTTCAAGAATCGAGCAGTGCAAATATCAATCATTCGTCGTCCCCGCAGAGGTGGGAAGGCGAATATTTTTCTCGGCCCAGTTAGTGAGTCCACTGATGAAATATAAATGGGATTAGCCAGCAATAATGCACCACCGTCAGGCAGCGCAATCGCATGCTGTCATGGTTTCGATTGTGCGACGTGCGAAAATGCGCAGCAGAACACATCGCATTTTCCGGAGTAATAGACATGGCGCTAAAACGTCCCGCCTGGCCGCAAGGTCGCACCGTAATTCTTGAACACACCTCGACAGTTCTCGCTGGCAATGCCTTGGGCGATCCGCATCACCGCAAACTCGCCGTTTGGCTACCGCCGCAATACGATGAGGCGCTTGCAGGCTCTAAACCAAAGGGCAAACGATTCCCAGTTTTGTACGACCTCGTCGGCTTCACCGGTTCAGGTTTTAGCCATACCAACTGGCGCAATTTTGACGAGAATATTCCCGAGCGCGCGGCACGCTTGATCCACGAAGGCAAGATGGGGCCGACGATATTGGTGTTCCCCGATTGCTTCACCGCGCTGGGCGGTAATCAATACGTCAATTCTTCAGCCATCGGCAACTACGCCGATTACCTCACCAAGGAATTGATCCCATTCGTTGATCGCGAATTTCGCACGCTCGCCTCGCGCGATCATCGTGGCTGCTTCGGTAAATCATCCGGCGGCTACGGCGCCATCATCCACGGCATGCAATATGCAAAGTACTGGGGTGCCATCGCCAGCCATTCAGGCGACGCTTATTTTGATTTTGTTTATATGCACGATTGGCCGAATTCGCTCACGGAGTTGATGAAGCACCGCAAAGTGAAACGCGAGCCGGGCGCGATCAATGTCTTGAAAGAAGAGAAGGGTGCCGCGCTGGGCATGGATGATGGTCGCGTGAAAAATTTCCTTGAAGCAGTTTGGAAAAAGGAAAAACTTTCAGGCGATGAAGGCCACACGCTGATGATGATGGCGATGGCTGCCAGCTACGATCCTGACCCAAAGGCACCGTTGGGGTTTCGTTTGCCGTTCAATCTTGAAACAGGTGAACGTATTGAACAACGCTGGAAGCAATGGCTGAAGCATGATCCGGTCGAGCTCGTGTCAAGACATCGCGCCAATTTGAAATCATTAAGAGGCATCTTTATAGATTGCGGATGGCGTGACCAATACCATATTCACTACGGCGCGCGGATATTGTCCAAACGACTTGCAGCGGCAAAGGTAAAGCATACGTATGAAGAATTTGACGATACCCATTCAAGTGTTGATTACAGGATGGAACGGAGTCTGCCGTTTTTGTATCGCGCGCTCAAACCATAATCGCGCTGACACTAAATCCGCGAGCAGATGATCACCTACTCCACATCTCTGGAGAGTCTAACCAACGCCGACCTCGAAGGCTTTCTTGCCCATTGGGATTTCGTTCCCCCGCAGGGAACACTGCTTGCTATGCTCAAGGGAAGCACTTCCGTTATTCTGGCGCGCGACGAGCACTCTTCAACAATTTGCGGATATGTTGCAGCGTTGAGTGATGGTGTTGTGTGCGCCTACATTTCCGCCGTCGAGGTCAGACCTGCCTATCGCAAGCAAGGTGTGGGAACGACGCTCCTGACGCAAATGACCGAGCAGTTGGGCGTATATGGAACCTATCTATCCTGCGCGCCCGCGATGATTCCATTTTATGAATCTATCGGTTTCAAACGCGTGGCTGGGATGACGAAGCGCAACGTTGAAGTGGCTACATGAGCACGAATTTAAGCAGATCGCCATTTGGCGGGCATCACAGGCAATAAATGCTTGAAGAAGCGCGCCAGTGCTAGTGTTTACTATTTTTTATGGCGCATCCGCTTAGCAATGCCAGAAATAACAATCCCAGAATCGCCCAATCCTTCCAGAGCATGTAGGGCGTTGTGCCAGTGCGCGGTTGCGCGTCGATGTTGAGTGTGCCACGCACAAATTGAGGCAATGATTTAACGATGATTCCCTGCTCGTTGATCGCTGCAGTGACGCCGGTGTTGGTCGAACGCAACATCCAGCGGCCCATTTCGAGTGCGCGCATTTGTGAAAATTGTGTTTGTTGATCGGCTGCGTACGAGTGCCCAAACCACGCCATGTTCGACATGTTGACCAGCAACTCTGCAGCGGGCATTTGGCGAGCGATCTCTGCACCGAACGCGTCCTCGTAGCAGATGTTGACTGCGACGGCGTGACCGGCAATCTGCAAAGGCTTCTGGTCGATTCGACCAGCCGTCATGCTACCGAGTGGAATCTGCAACCAGTTGTATACCCACGATAACAACGGCGGGATGAATTCGCCAAACACGACGAGGTGCTGTTTGTCATAGCGTTGCAGCGCTGAACGGCCCAGCGTGATGGCGCTATTGGTGACGATGTAGCGATCAACATTTGAAACCGCGCGCTCGATGATGGAGATGCCGATGATTGCGTCGCCACCGTTGGTCTCGCTGTGGCGTTTGAGCGCAGCTAGATAGTCAGCCGGCACATCGTGCAGTGCCATTGGCAGCGCGGTTTCCGGCAACACAATCAGCTGAGCGGAGGTTTTCTCGACCAGCTCCCGATAATTCTCAAGCGTGGCGATGCGCTGGTCATCGCGCCATTTCAGGCTTTGCTCAATATTTCCTTGCAGCAATGCGACTGTCAGTGGCGCGCCGCTCACTGTGCTCCACGGATAACGGTGAAGCGCCGCGCCCGCGCACCAGACAACGAGAGTCGACACCCCAACAATGATGCGCCCGCGTTGCGACCAAATCATGCCGCTGACATTGCGCGAGAGAAGCACACACAACCCAGCCGTCATCGCCATCAGCCACGAAATCCCGAACACGCCGACAACCGGGGCATAGCCCATGAGTGGCGGGAACAAAGGCCCGCCCGGGGTTTGCGCATAGCCAAAAACGAGCCACGGAAATCCGGAAAAAAACCAGCCGCGCACGTATTCCCACAACACAAAGCAAGCGGGCATGACGAGCAAAAGCGAGGCAAAAGCAGAAATGCGAAATCGTCCAGCCAGCCAGCGATGCATTGCGCCTGCGAGCGCCGGGAAGATCGAGAGATAACAGCAAAACAGGAACGTCGCGATTACCGCAAGAATTGCCGGCATGCCGCCGAAATCGTGCAGGCTCACGTAGATCCACGGTACGCCGAAAATAAACAGTCCGAGCCCCCACGCAAATCCCGTTGCCGTAGCGCGCCAAATGGTGGCGTTACGGTGCCACAGCGCGAACAGGAAAAGCATCGAGACCAATGCAACCGGCCAGTAATAAAACGGCGCAAACGCCAACACACCGACGCCACCGGCTGCGAATGCGACCAGAAGCTGGAGGACAAACCGTTCAGGGAGTAAAGCAATGCGCGTCATATTTCGCGCCTGGGATGAATGCTGGGGAACCTCTGATCAAGTATTCGGGTCGCGCGCTGGCTTGGCGGGATGGGCTGAAAGGCGCGCGACGACGTGAATGGTGCCCCCTTCACTAGGAGCCTCATTTGCCAAATTCGGCCGCAGACCGCCCGCCAGGCCAGTGCCCAGAGGGTTTTGACGAGATTGGCCCATCTGCGGCTTTGCGAAGAACGGTTGAGACATGGAATATCAACGCGTACTTCGCGCCTTGCATATGGGCCAATCTCGTCAAAACGCGATCCCGAATACTTGATCAGAGGTTCCCTAGTTTTATGACGCCGCTTTCGTGGCGCTTTCGTTTGCATTTGCATCTGCTTTGCCGGGTGTCGGCGCACCAGCAACCACACGCTCGACGAGCAGTGAA
Organism: Betaproteobacteria bacterium; assembly: GCA_031401935.1. Taxonomy (GTDB): domain Bacteria; phylum Pseudomonadota; class Gammaproteobacteria; order Burkholderiales; family Usitatibacteraceae; genus UKL13-2. The sequence goes on from JANNRY010000397.1 coordinate 9,373, forward strand.
TGCACTTTTCGGCTGTCCGCGCGAAGCACCGAAAACTTGAAGCCGTCAAACATCACCGATTCACCCCGTTTGGGCACACGGCCAAAACGGCTGATCACCAAACCACCAACGGTGTCGAAATCTTCGTCGGAGCAATGCGTCTGGAATGCTTCGTTGAAATCTTCAATCTCGGTAACGGCCTTGACGCGAAAGCGACCCGATTTATCCGGCAGGATGTTGTCCTCGGTTTCATCAAAATCAAATTCGTCCTCAATATCGCCGACGATCTGCTCCAGCACATCTTCGATCGTGACCAAGCCCGCGACACCGCCGTATTCATCAACAATGATGGCGATGTGATTTCTGTTTGCCTTGAAATCGCGCAGTAAAACATTGAGGCGT
>JANNRY010000398.1:0-3147 GCA_031401935.1 Betaproteobacteria bacterium
CGCCTGACCGATGCCCGACACGACAAAAAACATTGTCATCAACAAGCCGACTTGCGCATAACCGAGGCCAAATTCCGTCATGAACCACGGAAACAACGGTGGCAGCATCAGATGGAAAAAATGCGAGGTGCCGTGCGCAAAACCGACCAATGAAATAATGGTGACATCGGATTTTAGTGAATCAGCAGCTGGAGCAAAGGTCGACATGGCAATATTTTAACCCGTCGGCGGTAAGCACTCCTACACAGCTTGAACCGGATGGCCTATAGAATTATTGGTGTTTCTCCGCGTACCGTATTGGCATCGCGGTGACAGTGTGGCGTCTTGTGAGGTAGTTCCTGTCAATTGCAGTTGTTGTGTGGTAAAAATCGCGGCGCTGCCTTGCATCAAAACCCCGTCATCAAATACTCAATGCCCTTGATTTCCGTTCACAGATTTTTCGCATCCGCATTCATTGCCCTTTCTCTATCGGTTGGGCCAGCGTTTGCGCAACGCGCGACGTCGAACGTCACCGACCAGCCGTTGGTCGAGAACACTATTCCGAATCTCGTCCGCCCTGGCGAGGCAATGTCTGCTGCGGCGGCTGATAACGCCATTTCCCGCGCCGATCCGACCAATGCAGTGATTCGCAGCCGTCCTGTGACCTTGGATTTTTCGGCATTGCAACATCTGCGCGCCAACATCGCTACCGATCAGCCACAAACGATTCGCATCGCTTTTTTTGATGATGCAGTTCTGCTGGTGCAGATCAACCGCACCGAACGTTTTAGCAGCAGCGGCACGGCTTACATCGGCACCGTGCCCGGCATGCCGTTCAGTCAGGTGGTGATCGTTGAAGAAAACGGCGTGGTGTCGGGCAACGTCAACGCGCCAAGTTATCGGTATCAGATCCGCAATATCGGCAAAGCGGGCCACGTGATGCGGCAAATCGATGCCAGTATGTCGCCGCCGGATCACAGCGTATCGCCCGTTTCTGCCGCAAGCGGCACAGATGCAAAAGGCGAGCGCACGCTTGCCTCACCGGTTAAAGCCTCGAAAATCCTCCCGCCACCCGAAGCGGCAATCAATACCGCCGCTGATGACGGCTCGCTCGTTGACGTAATGGTGGTCTTTACGCCCGCCGCGCGGATTTCACAGGGCAGTACCGCCGCGATGAGATCGCTTATCAATCTAGGTATTGCTGAAACCAATATCGCATATGCCAATAGCGCAGTCGTGCAGCGCGTGCGGCTTGTGTATGCGGGCGAGGTGAACTATATGGAAGTGGATTTATTGACCGACCGCGATAACCTGACGGGCACCACCGACGGCGCGATGGATGAAGTACATGCGCTGCGCAATTTGTACGGTGCCGACATCGTCAGTCTGTGGGGCAACTATCCGCTCGCGTCCGGCTGCGGACAATCGAATTTAATGACCACTGAAGCGGCCAGTTTCGAGAGCCAGGCATTCCATGTCGTGAACCGCACCTGCGACATTAATAATTACAGTTTCGCCCACGAGCTGGGCCACAACATGGGCTTGCAGCACGACCTGTTTGACGGCAACAGTGGCACCACCGTCACGCCCGAAGGCAGCACCACGCCGACTGCCATTAACTACGCACACGGTTACGTCGATATGCCAAACCGCTTCCGCTCGGTGATGGCGATCAGCGCGCAATGCAGCGCACAAATGCCAGCCATCGATTGTTTGCGTATCCCCTACTTCTCTAATCCGCCTGTCAACTTCGATAACCGCGCGTTCTTCCCCGCTGCTGCCGCTTCCGCGCCAACCGGTAACGCCAACGCACAGGAAGCAAAAACACTCAACGATACCCGTGAGACCACAGCAAATTTCCGCATGTCGGTCAATCTCACCGGACCTGGCACGGTCATTTTTTCGCCTGCGACATATAGCGTGAACGAAGCGGCTGGCTCGGTCACGTTATCTGCCACGCGTCATGCGGGCACCAATGGCGCGATATCGGTAAATGTTTCAACAGTGAATGGGTCGGCAACGGCAGGAACCGATTTCACCACGACCAACAGCGTGATCGCATGGGCCAATGGCGAGGCCGGAACCAAAACCATCACCATTCCTGTTTTGCAGGATGGGTTGCTCGACGGCCCGAAAGCGTTCAGCGTCACGTTGGACACGCCAACAGGCGGCGTATCAATTGGCGCGCCAGGTGGATCGACAACGAGTGCCGCGATCAATATTATTGATGCTGACACCGACAGCTTTCCAGTCGGCTGCACGCTGCCATTGACCGGCTGGACCAATCCGCCCGCAAGTGCCACATCGGGCTGGGCGGTTGCCACCGATTCATTCTTCGGCCCTTCATGCAGCCTTAAATCTGCCCCTACGGCCAACGGCAACAAAGCGCAAATACAGTTCACCGGCGAATTCACCACCGGCACGATCAAGTTTGCACGACGCGTATCGAGCCAAAGCGGCGACTGCCTGCGGTTTTTCATCGATGGCGTCGCGCAGGATATCGGCGGCACGTGTGCCACTGGCGAAGTCGCATGGAGCATGGTGAACGTCACGATGCCAACGGCAGGAACGCACACCATTATCTGGTCGTTTGAGAAAGATGGTGCCGGTTCTGCCGGGGTTGACGCGGCGTGGATCGACAGCGTCGTGCTGCCGCTCGCCGGCGCGCCGATCATTCAGAGCGCCCCGCCTGTCGGTGGTTTCCTCAATATCCCGTACAGCCACACGTTCGTATCTAGCGGCAGCCCGATCATTTCGTATGCGCTGCTGGGCACGTTGCCCGATGGACTCACACTCAACCAATCCACCAGCATTATTTCTGGCACGCCGATCACGCTCGGCACCTTCCCGGCCATTATTCTCGCGACCAACGGCACCTTGCCGCGGGGGCAGCAATCTATTTCGATCGGCATTATTGGTATCGGCCCCGGCGCACCCATCATCGGCGCGGCCACGCCCAGCAACGGTCAAGCCAGCGTCGCGTTTCAACCGCCCGTCAGCCAAGGAAGTGCCCCCATCACCGGTTACACGGTGAGTTGTAATCCAAATGCGTTCACCACCACGGGTGCTGCATCGCCGATCAATGTCACTGGGCTCATCAACGGCACCGAATACACCTGCGCCGTCACTGCCACCAACCTCTACGGCACCAGCGCCAGCTCTGCGTCG
>JANNRY010000399.1:0-1923 GCA_031401935.1 Betaproteobacteria bacterium
CAACCGATCAATCGCCACTTTTGCCGTGGGCTTGATGCGATCGCCAAACGCTAGCAGGCCGATGGCTTCCGGTGTTGCTCCAAGTTGAATCAACCACGACACCGTGCGCCCCTCGGATTGAAGGCGCTCCGCATCTGCCAATAACGAGGACGATAGCATCTCGATCAACTCGTGCGCGTAGCGCGTACTGGCAATCGCATAGGTCTGTCCCTCGACTAATGCGGTCACGCCGCGGCCGGCGATCGCTTTCACGTCACTGGCTGCGGGCACGTCGATGGATTCAGTCGCGGCGGCATCGACCACCGCGCGGGCCAAGGGATGTTCGCTGCCCCGCTGTACAGCGGCCGCCAGCCGGATGAGGCGCGCGCGGTTGGCATCAGCGGCGATGGCATCGGTCAGCGTCGGTTTCCCCTCGGTCAAGGTGCCGGTCTTGTCGAATGCCACGACGTTGATGCGATGCGCAATTTCCAGCGCCACCGCGTCCTTGATCAATATGCCGTGTCGCGCCGCGGCACCGGTGCCCACCATGATCGCCGTCGGCGTCGCCAATCCCAGCGCGCACGGGCACGCGATCACCAGCACTGCCACCGCATTGAGCAAGCCCATCTGCCAGTTACCGGTCAATCCGCCCCAGGCCAGCAAGGTCAGCAACGCGCATACCAGCACCACCGGCACAAACACGGCGCTCACACGATCCACCAGCCGCTGGATGGGGGCTTTTTCGGCCTGCGCGGATTCGACCAACCGCACAATCCGCGATAGCGTGCTCTCGGCACCGACTGCCAACGTCCTCACCAACAGCAAGCCTTCACCATTCACGGCACCGCCGGTGACGCGTTCGCCAATGCGCTTGCCAACCGGCAAACTCTCGCCGGTGATGAGCGATTCATCCACGAGGCTCTCGCCTTCGATCACCTCGCCATCCACTGCGATGCGCTCGCCCGGCTTTACCAGCACGATATCGTTCACCACGACGGCGGACAGCGCGACATCGGCATCAACACCATCTTTGCGCACCGTCGCACGTTCTGGCTTCAAGGCGTTCAGCGCACGGATCGCATCGGTCGTCTGGCGTTTGGCGCGCACTTCCAGCCATTTGCCCAGCAGGACCAGTGTGATGACCACGGCGCTGGCCTCGAAATAGAGATGCGGCATCGCGCCTGCGGGCGCAGTCAGCCACTGATACACACTCAAGCCATAGGCCGCGCTGGTACCGAGTGCCACCAGCAAATCCATATTGCCCGTTTTGGCCAGCAGCGCCTTCCAGCCGGCGCGATAGAAGCGCGCGCCGAGGATGAATTGCACCGGTGTCGCCAACAGAAACTGCACCCAGCCGGGCAACATCCAGTGCGCTCCGAATGGTTCAGCCAACATCGGCAACACAAGCGGAAAACTCAACGCGGCGGCAATGATGACCGGTAACGCGGGATTGCTGAACGGCGCGGGTTTGTCGGATGCAGACTCGACTTTGGTTGCGCCATAACCGGCCCGCTTGATCGCGTCGATGAGCACATCAAAGGTCACGGCACCCGACACGGCCAACACAGCGGCCTGTTCAGTCGCCAGATTTACCGTTGCCTTTAATACACCGGGCACTTTGGCCAAGGCCTGCTCAACGCGGCCAACACAGGAGGCGCAGGTCATGCCGGTAATATTGAGCGTGATCGATTGTTCAGTTACGCCGTAGCCGGATTTTTCAATCGCCTGAACAACGGTGGCGACATTGATGGGTGCGGTCGTATGGAGCGTCGCGGTTTCGGTGGCGAGATTGACGGTGGCAGCGTCGATACCTGGCAGCGCAAGAAGCGTTTTTTCAACGCGGGCGACGCACGATGCGCAGGTCATGCCGGTGATTTGGAGATTCATTTTTTCTCTACTACTTTCCCTCACCGGGGAGAGGCAAATAACTAAGCCATCACCGGG
>JANNRY010000400.1:0-3409 GCA_031401935.1 Betaproteobacteria bacterium
AAAACGACGACCCCGCGCCCGCGCCGGATTTCGTGGTTCGCAGCGCGAGTGCGCTCCCGCATTTCGGGCACGTGGTGATGCTGGCAAATCGCGCGTTCAAATCGGCAACGTGCTGGCGCCCGGTGGACCACGTCTTCGGCAGCATGCCGGTCTTGATGGCCAGAATGATGTCGTCCATCTCTTCGCCCGTGAAGAGCACATCGCACTTACTCTTGATGTAGGGCACATAGCCGTGCGTCATTACATTTGCCGGCATGGGTGTCTTGAACTCGGCTTCGCCCCAGAACATCACGACGGAGAAAATCTTCTCCTCCTCAACGCCCAGGAATTCCTGCAACGCCTTCACATGCCGGTAATTCTGGTGCAGCGGATTCTGGAACTGAAACTTCTTGCCGCCCGGCAAAGACTGCGTCCACTGCGGACTCTTCTCATCGCCAAAAATCCAGCCGGACATGTTCTTGGTCTCGACCACGAAAATGCCGAAGCGCGAAACGATGATGTGGTCGATCTGCGTTGTTCCACTCTGGCCGTTGGGTAAGGGCAGCGTGACGTTGTTGATGTCTTCGTAGACGCTGGCGTCGAGGAAGACTTTCTTGGCGAGGGTGGATTGGAGTTCGCCAGCCCATCCTTTGAAGAACGACTTAAGCGTCATAAAGAATGGTGGTGACTTTCCATTGGGCGCTGCCTTAACTGCTCTTTAGCTGACACAACACGCAGGCCGGTCACCTTGCAAAATATGCGTGCCTGGCCCCTTAGAATTTTTTGGCCCCTTAGATTTTTTTCGCTAATTTTTTCCCGAAGAACGATTGCGGTCTTCTTTACTTCAATGAATCAAAACCTTTCCGGGTTATCGCAGCCATGAGTTTACGACGCTCAACCAGGAATTCGTCATAGGGCATCTTGTACCACCCATCAGGTAATGCGTGGTGACGATGCATGCTGGGCCACTCATCAGTCGAAAACCTCGGTTGAATTTTTGGCGCATATGTCGTCGGCGCATCGTCGCTAATGTCGATGTTATCCGGCCATTCAAGCAGCGCAAAATTCGCGACTTGATTTATGCGTTTTAAATCCGTAACGCCCTCTTTCTCAAGCCATGCACGCGGAAACAAATGATGGCGCTCCAAGGGCTTCTTTTTTGTTTTGATTGTGGGATCAAGCAAATCAGATATCTTTTTATGAGAAAAAAGCACTGGCGCACCCAATCGATTTTGGGCTGCAGTGTACGCAAATAACTCGGGATTTCGCGCCGACGAGCTATCGAGGTTGGAAGGCAACGTAACCGCCCAAAAATCATTCGTAAGCTCATTGGCCATGATTCCCTCCAAAGTCGCAATAAAGCCGGCGCCATCCTTCACTTCTTTGAGACGATTCAAATCCCCGTCCATTACCGTTTCTGGTGAACTCGTGTACCGGCCCGTCAAGCTGGCAGCGAAGAACCAGCGACCTATTAGCCGTTGGAGCTGGTGTTCCGGTAATGCAAAGCGCTTCTTGCCAACAAGATAAAAAGCATAGGCATAAAGCATCGCGTTTTGAGAGGAAATCATGTCTCCACTTCGAAACCCCGCGCCGATTAGACAGGAAAGGAATTGGTGCCAATGTGTCAAATTGAGAACATCAACTTGCGCTGCCTGCAAAACTGCAAATTGCTCATCTCGACGTTCTTTTGAATACTCACCGGTCTCCATATCCTTACCGCGCAAGACCTGATACACACTTTTGAGCCGGCCACGCTGAAACCCCAGTGCTACACCAACACGCAAAAGTTGGTCCGGGTCTGGCTGTATAAAGTGATTGAAAGCCGAAGGCGGCGCATCCGGGGAAGGCGCCTGCCTTGAGTGTCGACAAAATGCTTCCAACGCTATCCGGCCTTCTTCCCAAAAGACCGACATCAACGTCAGAATGAAGTCTGCCTGATTTAGTCGTACGCCTTCGCTGTTGATTCGTACAAAGATGTCCGCCACTTGCTCCTCATCAACTGTGGCGGCGATTTCAAGCGCGGTAAACGGATATTTCTGCAGGTCAAACAAACGATCAAGATTGTGACTAACCAGTTCCTCATCCTGATCCGTAAGCGGCCCCTTTGCTTCCAGTTGTTTTAAGAAACCTTTCACCATCTGGTAGCTTGGTTTGCCCGATGCCCAAATATTTGAAATGTTTGCAATCCATTCCGGGTCACGGCGGATGGCTGCGTCTGCCACTTCAAACTTGCCATCGCGCGGGCGAAACGCCACCTCAATCTGCCGCTCTTTGTAGTCTTCATCAAGAACTCTGCGACCACGGAAAACAGCAAATAGCGAAGTCAATCGTTGTTGACCATCAACGATTAGCAGTCGCGCGACCGTGTGTTGCTTATTACCGACACCGATTTGTTTGGCACTGCCGCCCGCTACGTTTTCCCAAAACAGAAAGTACCCAACTGGGAAACCGCGGTACATTGAATCAAAAAGATCGCGCACTTTTGCATTCGACCAAACGAAGGGGCGCTGGATATCTGGCAGTGCGATGTCGCCAATATCAATGTAATGAAGAAGGCCGCTTAGATCATAGTCAACTTTTTTGAAACAGGTTTTAAGTTCGCTCATTTTGGCCTTCAAAAATTTGAGAAAATTGAATGCTTAGCTAGATTCAGGGACACTTTCCGTTCCCAAATCCCCCGCAATCAACCGAAACTGCTCCAACGCCGCTTCCAAATCCTCAACAATCTCCTGCGCAATCACGTCGGGCGGCGGCAGATTATCAGAGTCCGCAAGACTGTCGTCTTTCAGCCAGAAAATATCGAGACTAGCTTTGTCACGTGCAATGAGTTCCGCGTAATCGTACGCGCGCCAACGGCCTTCGGGATTCTCGGCGCTACATGTGGCGTTACGCACATGCCGATTCGCCGGGTTATAGAGCGTGACGAATTCATCCAGGTCTTCACGCCTCATGGGCGCAGTCTTGAGCGTGAAGTGTTTGTTGGTGCGCAGATCGTAGATCCACACCTTCTTGGTCCACGGTGTTTCGGAAGCGGGCTTCCTGTCGAAGAAGATCACGTTCGCCTTTACGCCTTGCGCGTAGAACAGGCCGGTCGGCAAACGCAGAAGCGTGTGCACATCGCATTCGTGCAGCAGCTTCTTGCGGATGGTTTCGCCCGCCCCGCCTTCGAACAGCACGTTATCCGGCAGGACCACTGCCGCGCGGCCATTCTGTTTCAACAGCGTCTTTATGTGTTGCACAAAGTTGAGCTGCTTGTTCGACGTGGTGGCCCAGAAGTCATCGCGTTCGATCACGTCCTTTTCGGTGGAGCGCTTGCCATCGGCGCCCTCGATCTGTGTGCTGCTCTTTTTGCCGAAAGGCGGGTTCGCCAGCACGATGTCGAAGCGGTCGCCGGGGTCCGCCGCCAGCGCATCGGCCACCACGATCGGCA
>JANNRY010000401.1:0-4807 GCA_031401935.1 Betaproteobacteria bacterium
CGACAAGTTAAACTGTTCAAATGAAATTTATCGACGAAGCACGTATCGAAATCCACGCTGGCGACGGCGGTCGCGGCTCGGCATCGATGCGGCGCGAAAAATATATCGCCAAAGGCGGGCCTGACGGCGGTGACGGCGGCAGCGGCGGCAGCATTTATGTGGTCGCCGACAAGGACATCAACACGCTCGTCGATTATCGATTCACACGCATCTTTCGCGCCAAGGATGGCGGCCAGGGTCGCGGCGCAGGTTGCACCGGGCGCGGTGCCGATGACATCACCTTGCGCGTACCTGTCGGCACCGTGATCAAAGATCTGTCGACCGATGAATTTATTGCCGATCTCACTCACGATGGCCAGATTGTGCAGGTCGCAAAAGGCGGTCATGGTGGCCTCGGCAATCTGCATTTCAAATCTTCAACCAACCGCGCGCCACGCCAATTCACGCCGGGCGGTGAAGGCGAGGCCAAGGAAATTTATTTCGAGCTGAAAGTGCTCGCCGATGTCGGGTTGCTCGGCATGCCCAACGCGGGCAAATCAACGTTTATTCGCGCTGTCTCAGCGGCTCGCCCGAAAGTGGCGGATTATCCGTTCACAACACTGCACCCGAACCTCGGTGTCGTGCGCGTGAGTGACAACCGCAGCTTTGTGATTGCGGACGTACCCGGCTTGATCGAAGGTGCCGCGGAAGGCGCCGGTCTTGGCCACCAATTTTTAAAGCATTTGCAACGCACGCATCTGCTCTTGCACCTAGTTGATATCGCGCCGTTCGATCCCGAAACTGATCCGGTCAAGGAAGCGAAAGCGATCATCAACGAACTCAAGAAATACGAGCAAGCGCTGTTCGATAAACCGCGCTGGCTGGTCTTGAACAAAGTCGACCTCGTCGATAGCGCTGAAGGCGAAAAACGCGTGAAGGCAATTATCAAAGGCCTGAAATGGAAAGGCCCGCATTTCACGATTTCAGCGATGAAAACTGATGGCTGCAAAGAGCTGACGTTCGCGATCATGGATCATCTGGACGCGGTGCGGATACCTGCAAACAGCGCCGTCGACGAAGCCTAGAAGCAATATGCAAAGCCCAGCACTGGCGTGCCTTTCAGGCACAAAGCATCTGGTGAGCACCGCCAGTGCTGGAGTTTCAGTATTTATTAGCTGCTGAATATGCAACACGCCAAACGCATCGTCGTCAAGATCGGTTCAACGCTCATCACCAATCACGGTGCCGGCGTAGACCACGCGCTAATCAAGGATTGGGTTGGGCAAATCGCTGCGCTCAGCAAGCAAGGCGTGGAAGTGCTGCTGGTGTCAAGCGGCGCGATTGCTGAAGGCATGAAGCGCCTCGGTTGGAAAACCCGCCCTCACGAGGTGAATCAATTGCAAGCTGCCGCCGCTGTCGGCCAGATGGGCCTGGTGCAAGTTTATGAATCGTCATTTCGTGAGTACGGTCTTGAAACCGCACAAATTCTCCTCACGCACGATGACCTCGCGCATCGCACCCGCTACCTGAATGCGCGCACAACGCTGACCACCTTGCTTCAACTCAAGGTCATCCCGGTGATCAATGAAAACGATACGGTCGTCACCGACGAAATCAAATTCGGCGATAACGACACGCTCGCCGCGCTGGTCTGCAATGCCATCGACGCCGATACGCTCGTTATCCTCACCGACCAGCAAGGATTGTTCAATGCCGACCCGCGCAAGGTGCCGTCGGCAACACTGATCGCCGATGCCAAGGCAGGTGACCCTCAACTCGAAGCGATGGCAGGCGGTGCCGGTTCATCACTGGGGCGTGGCGGCATGCTGACCAAGGTGCAGGCGGCAAAAAAAGCCGCGCTGTCCGGTGCCACCACCATCATCGCCCATGGCCGTGAAGTCAATGTGCTGCTGCGTCTTCACAAGGGCGAGCGGATCGGCACGCGCGTGTTGGCCGATGAGCTCAGCTTGACGGCGAGAAAAACATGGTTGGCCGGACACCTGAAAACCAGCGGCACCTTGACGCTCGATGCAGGTGCCACACGGGCATTGACGCAAGGCGGCAGGAGCCTCCTGCCGATCGGCGTAACTGCGGTCAGCGGCAGTTTTGTACGTGGCGAATTGGTTAGTTGCGTCAACGCCGACGGCAATGAAATCGCGCGCGGGTTGGCGAACTACTCATCGCTGGAAGCGCACAAAATCATGCACAAGCCAACGACAGAAATCGAAGAATTACTGGGCTACATCGCCGAGCCAGAGTTAATCCACCGCGACAATCTGGTGTTGCTCTGAACGCATCCGCAAAATAAAAAAGGGCGCTGATGCGCCCTTTTTTATTCAGTAAGTTTCCACCTACCCAACTACTCCGACTGCGCAATGCCCTGCATTGCAGCAGGATGCTCGGTCGGCGTTGCTTTTGGATGATCATGCCAATGCGCATGATTTCTCCCCGTTCTGGGAATTGGCTCAAGAAACCGCACCAGTTGATTGAGCGCGTGCTTGTATGAATCACGCTTGAACTCGATCACCGTATCGAGCGGCACCCAGTAATCGTGCCAGCGCCAGGCGTCAAATTCGGGATGGGTACTGGCGCGCAGCCGGATGTCGTGGTCGCGCCCGACCAACCTGAGCAAATACCAGATTTGCTTTTGGCCCTTGTAGGTGCCGCGCCACTCGCGCTTTACCCAGTGTGTGGGCACGTTGTAGTGCAGCCAGCCTTTGGTGCGACCCAAAATACGCACGTGCTCTCGCAGCAAGCCTGTTTCTTCTTCCAGTTCGCGAAACATCGCGTCCTCAGGGCTTTCATTCAACTTGATACCGCCCTGCGGAAACTGCCACGCATGTTCCTTGATGCGCTTACCCCAAAACACCTCGTTCTTCGCATTGCAAAGGACGATAGCGACATTTGGGCGATAACCGTCTCGGTCAATCATGGCCCAAGCCCTTCCAATTCAAAAGTTAAGGTAATTCTTTCACAAAATGTGAAAGGTGACTAGCCATAAAGTTCCATTGTCGGCGATGTGCCCGTGTAAAATCTATTGGTCGTTATGTAGCTTGTCGTCAAAAAAACCGGTAAAAACCCAAATAAATCATGCGCTTATCCAATTTCTTCCTTTCCACCCTCCGCGAAGCACCTGCCGACGCCGACGTGGTTTCACAAAAACTGATGCTGCGCGCCGGGATGATCAAAAAGCTGGCATCGGGCATCTACACCTACATGCCGATGGGTCTGCGCTCGATCCGCAAAATCGAAAAAATCATTCACGAAGAAATGGCCGCCGCCGGTGCGGTGGAATTGCTAATGCCCGTCATCCAGCCCGCCGAGTTGTGGATGGAAACGGGCCGCTGGCAAAAATACGGGCCGGAACTCATGCGCGTGAAGGATCGGCACGGTCGCGATTTCATCGTGCAGCCGACCTCCGAGGAAGCGGTGACCGATATCGCCCGCAATGAAATCAAGAGCTATCGCCAGTTGCCGGTCAACTTTTATCACATCCAGACCAAATTCCGCGACGAGCGCCGCCCACGATTTGGCGTCATGCGTGGCCGCGAATTCACCATGAAGGATGCGTATTCCTTCGACCGTGACGAAGCCCGGGCCGCTAAAAGCTACGACGCCATGTTCGCGGCCTATCAGCGCATATTTACCCGCATGGGGCTGACATTCCGCGCAGTAAAGGCCGATACCGGTGCCATCGGCGGGTCGCGTTCGCACGAGTTTCAGGTAATTGCCGATACCGGCGAGGACGCGATTGCGTATTGCCCTGCTTCTGATTACGCCGCCAACATTGAGCTTGCAGAAGCGCTGCCTTTGCTTGCCTCGCGCGCAGCACCGTTGCTGCCGATGGCAAAAACACCAACCCCGGGCAAAGCCAAATGCGAGGATGTGGCGGCACTGCTTAATTTGCCGCTTGCGCAAACTGTGAAATCCATTGTGCTGGCCGCAGAAAAAGTTGACGAAAAAGGCAATCCGCTTGCCGCCGAGATCTGGCTGTTATTGTTGCGCGGCGATCATGAACTTAATGAAATCAAGGCTGGCAAAATTGCAGGCTTGAACAAGGGTTTCCGCTTCGCCACCGAAGGTGAAATCGTCGACTATTTTGGCTGTAAGCCCGGCTACCTCGGACCAATCGGCATCAAGAAACCCGTACAACTCGTCGTTGACCGCACCGTCGCCAACATGAGCGATTTCGTGTCCGGTGCCAACGAAGAAGATTTCCACTTCACCGGCATCAACTGGGGCCGCGATCTGCCAGAGCCCACACTTATCGCCGACATCCGCAATGTCGTCGCCGGTGACCCTTCGCCCGACGGCAAAGGCACGCTCGCGATCCAGCGCGGCATCGAAGTTGGCCACGTGTTTTATCTCGGCACCGTTTACTCCGCGCCAATGAAAGCCACTTTCCTCGATGAAGACGGCAAACCGAAACTTCTCGAAATGGGCTGCTACGGCATTGGCGTCACGCGACTGCTCGGTGCCGCAATCGAACAAAACCACGACGATAAAGGCATCATCTGGCCCGACGCAATTGCGCCGTTTGAAGTCGTGATCTGCCCATTGGGTTACGACCGTAATGAAGCCGTGAAAGCCGCTGCCGACCACCTCCACGGCGAACTCGTCGCCGCAGGAATCGACGTGGTGCTAGATGATCGTGGCGAGCGCCCCGGCGTCATGTTTGCCGACTGGGAATTGGTCGGCGTGCCGCATCGCATCACCGTCGGCGACCGTGGGCTAAAGGAAAACAATGTGGAATACCAGCATCGGCGCGATGAAAAATCGACCGTAGTACCGGTGCCAGTGATCGCTCACTTGGTTAAGAGCAGGATTG
>JANNRY010000402.1:0-19351 GCA_031401935.1 Betaproteobacteria bacterium
CTCGGAAGCAAATTTTTGTTTCGCCAGATCGGCCCAGCGCAGCGCGTCGGCTTTTGCCGATGCGAGCCGCTGTGTTTGCAATTTGATCTCGGTCACGATTTGTGCAATTTCGTTTTGCAGATCGACCGCTTTTTTGCGTACCTGCTGAAGCTGTTGCTCGGCTAGTTCACGCAACTGCTCCTGCTCTTTTTCAAGGCTGCCGCGGCGCTGCGTCAGTTCGCCGGAAACGGCGGCACCGGTCGCGGCCGGTGCCGATATTGCCCGTTCCAGCGAAATACGCGCCATCGGCACGCCTTCTTTAATTTCCTGGCCTTCTTTCACCAGCAACTCAGCGACACGCCCGGAATCGGTAAACGAAACCTTGGCCGCACCGACATCGAGTTGCAGAAAACCTTCGGCCCGTTCGCGGCGCGTGTACTGGCCCCAAACCGCCACCGCGATGATCATTCCTGCTGCGACAAGCCCAAGCACAGTCAAGACCCAAAACGGCATCGGACGCGCAATGGTCGCTTCGCCGAGAAATTTCTCGCGCATCGCGTCGATGGCTTCCTGGCGGAATAGTTTGTTTGACATTTTTGCTTGCAAGCCCCCGCCTTCTGCGCGGTCGAAGTACCGGTTGGCAGGGCGTGCGCCGATTGTAAAGCATGTGACCGATCAGGAGCGATTGGGCGTCACAGAATCGCAATCTGGGCGACATCGTACCGTCATGCACAGGGCATACACTTCAGTTTCATGTAGGGCCTCCTCCGCCGAACGCCGCAGACAGTTATCTTCGCAACAGCGGCGAACCCCCTCGGTGGACATTCAGCGGCATCGTGCGAACGATGCCGTTTTTTTTTGCTTGCGCGCGGTTCTGCATGCACTCAACAGGCGCTAGAGTCTTGGGGGAACAGCAGGAACACCGAATGCCCTACTGTCATTCAAACATCACATGACAGCCACTAGACTGACACAACTAACGCTTACGCTGTTTCCATTGCGAGCGTCTGGATGAAAAACGCTCTGAGCAGCTTTACACCGCTCATCAATTTCCAAACATTAAGTGGCCGACCTGCCAATATCAAGTGGGGCGGGTCGGCCCGGCGCACACGGTACGCCCGTCTTCGCGCTTTAGCTTCAAGCGACGACTGGCGCGTCTTTCAGTTCGGCGTGATCAAGCAACCGCAGTTTCGACATGTAGTGTCGATCAAGACGCCAGTCATCAATCATTCCCATCGCCAGCTTGAACTCGTTGTGATTGAGGTCATAGAGTTTGGTAAATGAAAACGCGGTGCCGGTCTCGAGAGCAACAGCTAATTCCAAAAAGGTGACGGTCTCGCTTGTATCCGGCTGCTTGGCGATATACTTGGCAACTTTTTTGATGTTATTCATGAAAAATCTTCGCAAAAAATGAGTCGAAGAAAGTGGAAATAATTTTCGGTCGACGCGTTAATGGGATACCGAGGTTACACGTAATTTGCTGGGAAAAACGATGCGCACGAGCGTAACCAGCAAATATTTAATGACATAAAAACGTCACATTGCCAACGTCGAAATTTCTGCCAGAAATTGCGATTGCAGCTACTGTTGGCAGCTTTTGCTCAAAGATATTCGGGACAAATCGCCACCCGCAGGCTGGGGCGAAACTCCTCATCGCGCATGCGATTGGTTATCCACCACACCCCTGCTTTGCGCATGTTCAAATCCTGTTCTTCGCCGAGCAACAGTAGCGACGCTGCGCGGCCCAGCGCTGGCTGGTGGCCGATAATCAATACGGCATGGCGGCTATCTGGCCAGCCGGAAGCGAGCAATAACTGCGCAGCATCCGCACCGGGTGCAAGCTCGGCCAACGTCAACACCTTTCGGCCAAGCGCCTCTGCCGTCTCCTGTGCACGCGTTGCCGGGCTTGACAGCACCTTCACACTATCGGGCAAATGCCGCTCAAGCCAAATCGCCATTGCCGCGGCCTGCTTGCGGCCTTTGCCAGTGAGGCGTCGCCGGGCATCGGGCTCGCTATTGTTTTTGACCGGTGCCGCGTCGGCATGACGCCAAAGGATGAGGTCCATGGCGCGCAAGATAGCCGGTGCGCGTGACAGCTTGGTGACAAACCGATGTGCATTCGGTGAAAAAAATGAAACTCTAGCATTGGCGAGGCTTACAGAGTACAAATGCTCTAAAAAGCACGCCAGTGCTAGGGATTTACGAAAATACGATCAGCCAACAGATCGTAACGAGACTGTCATTTCAACGTCATACCATCGTCAAACTGAGCCGCTTAAAGAAAACAAATGCCCGCGCACGATAAATCAACCGCCATTCAGGCCTACGGCTCGGACCCGACTGGTTTGATCTGTGGGTATCTGTTTTCGTCAGGGCAAGCTGGACGCGCAATCGATTCAATTGAAGCGCTCAAGTGGATGCAGCGTGATGCAGCGGCTACCGATCAAGATTTTATCTGGCTGCATGTCAATTTATCCAATGCCGCAACTACCAAATGGCTTCGGCATAATTTCGAGCTCTCCGAATTATTTTTCGATGCGCTTGGTGCCGGGACACGCTCTTCCCGGATCGAGTTCGCCAATAACGACCTGATAGCCGTCGTTAACGATGTGCTCTACGATTTTTCATTTGATGCCTCACATATTTCGACGCTGTGGGTCAGCGTGGACCGGCGCATGCTGCTAAGTGCAAGGGTCAAACCATTGCGCTCCATTGACCGCTTGCGCGCTTCCGTAAAGGACGGCGAAACATTCCGGACCTCGGTCGAATTACTGGTGCATTTGCTGCGCGATCAGGCGGATGTGCTGATGCAGATCGTCCGCAATTCGATCACACAGGTGGACGACATCGAGGACAAACTGCTGGCAGGTCGACTCGACCGGCGACGCGGACAACTGGGCCAATTACGCCGCGTGCTGGTGCGGCTCCAACGTCTGCTTGCCCCGGAACCAGCGGCATTGTTCCGGCTGCTCAATCATCCGCCCGATTGGATGGCGGAGGCCGACGTGCTTGAGTTACGACAATCGACCGAAGAGTTTTCGGGTGCTATCGACGAGATTTTCTCGCTGCAAGAGCGCATCAAACTATTGCAGGAAGAGATTGCGGCACAGATCAACGAGCAGAATGGCCGTAGCCTTTATGTCCTCACGATCGTGACGGTGCTTGCGTTGCCGATCAATATTCTGGCCGGCTTGTTCGGCATGAACGTGGGCGGTGTGCCACTGGCGCAAGATCCGAACGGTTTCTGGGTGGTGGTGGCGATCGTGTTTACCTTTACGCTGGTGGCGGCGTGCGTAGTGTTTCTGCGGCGCCGCGACTGACGGAAATCGAAACGCGTCCGCAAGCGAAGCGAAGTTGTTGTCATCGGCTGGTGAAAACGGTATATACGGTGTACACTGTTACATGTCGCAGCGAAAACCGCGTCGCACCTTCACCATTCTAAAAAGGAAAACCCAATGGCAGCCAAATCCGTCTCTAAACCCGTCACCAAAGCCGCAGCAAAGCCCAAAGCACCTTCAGCGACACCAGTCGTTAAGTCCGCAACTGTGGCAAAAAAAACGCCGGCGAAGAAAGTCCCAACCACAAATTCTGTGCAGGCCAAACAGGCCATCGCCAAGATAACCGCCAAGAAGCAGAAGTCAGCCGAGAAGAAGCCGAAGACGATTCGCGACAGCTTCAATATGCCCGTTGGCGATTACGCATTGATTGGCACGATGAAAAAACGCGCCATTGCGTCCGGTCGGGAATTGAAGAAAAGCGAGTTGCTTCGCGCGGGCCTCAAAGCTCTCGCTGGCATGACTGAAGCCGCGTTTGCGCAGGCAATTGGCGCGGTTACTGCGATCAAGACCGGTCGCCCGGTCAAGAAGCGCAAGTAGTTCCAACTGCGGAATTTGCATAAGAGACACCAGTACTGGCGCGGTCTTCAGTCAATAAATGGCTATAAAGCCCCATCAGTGCTGGAGTTTCACATTTCCATCGATGCTGCAATCAGCCACTTGTGAACCTCACGCGCGACCCATTCGCCGTCATCAAGTGGCAGGTCGTGTCCTGCAGTCGGATGAACGACGATGGCGCAATTCCAACGACGCGCAATTTCCATCGAACAGTCTGCGCTGACCAATCCGTCCCTAGCGCTCGCCAGCACCAACGTCAGCACTGGCGCGCTCGACGGCGCGCGAAAACGTGCAGCGGCGATCAATTGTCGCAACGTGTTGCGCGCACTTACTGGCCGTGATTGACGGATCGCGATCCACTCGTTGAGCAAAGCTGGCGATGCATCTGCAAGCTGACTCGTGAGGTTGAACACGAGTTGCTCCTGGACGTGTGCATTTTGTGTCAACAAGAGCCGAATCAACGTCGGCCACGCACGCGGACGCAAACGCGCATGAAACGGGCTGAATGCGCCGAAACTTGTGTTGATCAATACACATGCTTCTATGTCCGCAGGAAACCGCTGCGCCCACGCCGTGGCCACCATTCCGCCCATGGACATCGCCAGCAGCCGATAGGGCGGTGGGATGCCCCGACGGCGGAGTTCATCATGGCAATACGACGCCGTATCGGCAAGGCCCAATGGGCTGATCACAGCATTGAATTCGCCGTTGCCCGGCAGATCCAGTGCGACCACATGGGCGGTTTGCAATTCATCGCGCAACACTTGTGGAAAGTGGCCCCAATGGCAGCATTCCCGCGTGAGCCCGCGTAACAGTATCCAGGTACTCATGATGCGGCCGACTGTTGCAGTTCAGGGTACCAGTGCGCCAGAGCGCGAAGTCGATGCTGTTCGCGCGCATCCAGCGGGGGTGCCCATCGAGCGTAACTACACGCCGCACGCGCGAAAAAATCCAGTAACGGCAAGTGTCGCCGCAGCACCCGCTGTTGTCGATGTTCAATCAGCGGATTGAAAATACCGTCGCGCGAAAATAGTTGGCGCGGATTCTTTTTGACCCAAATCCAGGAGCCCATTTCCAGCGTCAATGGCAGGAAAACGCGTCCTGATTGCTGCTGTGCGCCCATGTACAGATGGTCCCAGAGGTCGCCATGGGCAAGGTACTGGCGGCTTTGCGGTTCAAAGATGTAGCGATAATTGCAAAGTGTTTCCTGAAAAAGATCCTTGAGTGCATGCATTTCCGCCAGATGCGCGATCGGGGCACGGGTGTGGGCAAATGGAAACCAGATGCGGTCGCTGGCACCAAAGCCGGAGTGACAATCTACCGACAGGCTGAATCGGCGCGTCAACAGTTCACTGTTGACGACTTCACACACCGCGCGATTCTCGGCCTCCATCGGCTGATCGAGTCTGCCGCGATACCACGGCAGGCGCGCACTCAATCGATGACCGCCGAGCAACCACGGCACCCGCTCTACCGACTCCGGCGGAGCATTGCGCATCAAGTCCACGCCATTTGGATTGGCGCGCGTTCCGCGCCAGATGCCACCCGGATTCACTAGTGGCATGAACACCAGACGCACCGATTCAAGCATGGTGTGAAGCGAGCTGTCCCACTTCAGTCGCGTCGCCAGGTTTTGCATATAGGCGAGGACCACTTCGGCACCGATGCGCTCCAGCCCATGGAAGCCGCCGAAAAACCCAACCGCCGGCACTGCCGGATCAGGGTTACCCATCGTGACAACTTGTACCGGCATACGCTGGCCGTGGCACGTCACCTCGCAAATGGTACGTGCCTCGAAATGCGCGCCGCCCGCGTCAATAATCTTTTCCAATTGGTCCTGATGCGGTGCACGCTGCATGCTGTCGCTCACATGGGAGACTGAATCGCACGCAGCATATCCGAGTAATTCGACGTGATCATGTAAATACATTTTGCTTTAGTCACATATCTGTCATGCAGCAGACATCTTTGTTTCATGCGCGTGAATTACAGTGCTGCCAATCGCAGCTTTCTGCGCTGGAGTAAATGTCATGCGTGCAATCTGGTTTGATCTCGAAGAAATTCTTGAAGAGTTGCTGAGCCGCGAATGGCTGGCTATTCTGTAGCGCCACTGCGAAGGACATTGCCATGAGAAACGTTTCCATCCGATCTGTATTCATTGTCGGCGCGGCCATCAGTGGGGCGATGATCTGGGGTGTGGCCGAATTTCTCGCACTTCAATGGTCGCGTCTGAGCGAACAATTGCGATTACAGGCACCAGGCCGGTATAGGGAGTTCTGAGTTCCCGGCAAGTGAATCGCTAGCGCGCCAACGTCTGACTCGTCATGAGTGTTAAGCTCAGGTTGACATCCAACCACTCCTAGAAATGCCGAGACCACCATGCAAGCGGTTACAAAAGCCATCCTCGATTTCAATCGTGGACGTGATCCAGAACGTCTGAAGCTGAAACTGGCGACGCTCCGGGAGGATCCATTCGCATTCTTTCGCGGCACCAGCGCTTTGTTTTACAACACGCTGCCAACTGATCGCGCGCTGAAATCATCGCCCAGGATACTCGCCTGCGGCGACCTCCATCTTGAGAATTTTGGCAGCTACAAAGGCGACAACCGCCTTGTATATTTTGATCTTGTGGATTTTGATGAAAGCTGTGTTGCCCCGGTTGCGTATGAACTCGTGCGTTTTTTAACCAGCATTCTGGTCGCAGCCAAGCCTTTGAAAATCAGCGATGCGACTGCGTCAAAAATGATCGATCAGTTCATTGAAACCTATGCCACAAATGTCATCGCGACCAAGCCGCGCTGGGTTGAGCGATCCCTTGCGACGGGCCCGGTCAAGAAACTGCTGCAAAGTCTTAAAGGTCGCCACCGCAGCGATCTAATCAAGGAACGCACGATCCGAAAATCCGGGAAAATTCGACTATTGAATGACGGCAAGAAGTCGCTGCGCACCTCTGCGGCTGATCGCGCGCGCGCCGAATCCATATTGGCGGCCTATGCCAGCACCCAGCAGTCCCCTGCGTTGTTTGAACCGATTGATATCGCCAGGCGCATCGCAGGCAATGGCAGTCTCGGGCTGGAACGCTACGTAGCGCTGGTTCGCGGTGATGGTAGTTCTGATGGGCAGTACCTGATCGACATCAAAATCGCCAACCCTTCAGCACTCGCTGCGCGCATCAAAGTCCCGCAACCGCGCTGGAAAAGCGAAGCGGAGCGCACGGTTTCCATTCAGCGAATATCGCAGGCTATTTTTCCAGCACTGCTGGGGTCCGTCGGCATGGGCAAACACTCCTATGTGATCAAGGAACTTGAGCCAAATGCGGATCGAGTCAATTTGGCAGCGCTGGGTGGCAAGTCGGCAGCACTGAAAGACGTCGTTCAAACGATGGCAGAGGTAACCGCATGGGCGCACTTAAGAGGCTGCGGCCGATTCGGCGCAGACTCTGTTGCGGATCTTGCCGAATATGCTGGGCGCGCCGAATGGCGCAGCCAGATAAAAGCCCAAGCAGATCTCGCGAAGGCAACTGCTCTACTCCAATGGCAGAACTACTCTGCAGATTACGATGCTGATCCGGATCGCCTCATGCATGTTGCCTCGCCTGCCACGGCAACGTGATCACATGAATACTACTCACTGCTAAATAACTGATGGCGCGATCAACGGGCTGCGCTTGTCGCCAAGATAGCGCTCCCGTTTGGCGGGCTTCAACTTATGCAAATCCGCCAGCACCAGTCCATCGACGCAGTTGGAAAACTTCTGGTCTACGTTGAAATCCAGAAACCTCACGCCGCCTGACTCGTAAGTTTCGGTATATTGTTTATAGAGAACTGGGACCGCTAAATTGTATTTCCCCAGCTCCTGTTTGAGCGTTCGGAAATCCTGTTCGTAATTGTCGCCGCAGAACACGCGTAGTTGAGCCGCACTGTCCTGTTCTGAAATAACGAAACGATGGCGGGCCAACGCCATTACCGTCTCGTCGCCAAAATAGTGCCGGTAAAAATGGACCAGCATGTTTTTGGCTAGTAGCGGATACGCATCACTGATACTGACGGGCCCGAGCAGGTAGCGTATCTCCGGGTGACGTTTTACGTAGGCACCGATTCCATACCACAGGTAATCAAGACTGCGCATTCCCCAGTAACGTGGCTGGACAAAGCTTCTGCCCAGCTCCAGCGTTTGCTGCAAAACTTGTTCACTACTGATTTTTGAAGTGAATGAAAACAAACTGCTCGTGTACAACCCTTCGACGCCGCGGAGATCAAGAATCTTGGCGACTTCACCGATTCGATAGGCGCCGGCAATCTGCAAATCGTTGTCATCCCACAGCACAAGCTGACGGTAATACATATCGAATTTATCGAGATCCCTACGCATACCGGTGCCCTCGCCGACGCGACGAAAAGTCGCCTCGCGCAGCCTGCCGATTTCACGCATGACAGGCGAGTTACGCCTGTAGTCAAAAAGATAAATCTGCTTGCCATCTTTGGTTTCGCCCAGAAGCTCGGCTTCCTGCAGTTCTTTGCGAATACTGATCGTCGATTCCGGATGCGCGATGGAACGCGATGTTTTCAGCACAGATGCGCGGTTGTTATTGACGCCATACACATGCTTGTTAATGCGTTTTATTTTTTCCTCACGTGGCAAATTGAGGCTGGCGATTTCCTGCCAGGGAATCAATTCACCAATGCGAATCGGAAGTGTCATGGTTTTTTGTTCAAACATTTCACGCACCAGCATCAATGTGGACAGCGGTCTGAAAATCATTGCCAATGTGTAGAACAGCGCTGAGTTTTTCCCGCCGAGGTAAACAGGCAACACGGCGGCCTTGGCACGCTCGGCAAAGCGCAAAAAGCCACCATGCCAGCGCCCATCCTTGATGCCAGTCGGCCCTATTCTGGAAACGTCCCCTCCGGGAAACACAATCACTGCCTCCTCATTGTCGAGTGCTAAGTCGATTGCATTGAAATTCGTTCGGTTGCTGCCCTGACCAAGGTTAATCACCGGCAACAACAAACTCTGAAGCGGCTTTACCTGCATCAGAATGTCGTTGGCGACGATGCGCACGTCCTGACGAACCTCGCTCACCATCTTGATTAACGCAAGACCATCGAGAATTCCCAATGGATGATTGGCGACAATGACCACACGCCCCTCGACGGGAATGTTTTCTTTCTCGCGTCCAACGACGCTGTAGCTGAAGTTGAAGTCCTCCAGCACCTTGTCGACAAATTCCAACCCTTCAAGGTGATCGCACTGCGCAAACAGAGTATTTAGCTCGCGTTCACGCAACACTTTCTTGAGGAAGGCGACTGTCGGTCGCGTGATGAGGTCGGGCTTGTTCAAGAATGCCGGATATTTCTCTTCCAGCATCTGTTCGACGTTGATCATGCTCATGGTACGGATCTCCGTTTGGCCTAAGGATCGCCGCATGATAGGGATCGCATGTGTCAGATTCGTGGCGTCTGCCGCAAAAGTCGCCAAATAACGTACATCCTTATTTGGCGAGCTTCTTCAAGGCAAAGAGGCTGAAGATGCCCGTCAAATGGCGATCTACATATTTTTCTCCTAAACGCCGCCACAGAACGCGCTGTTCTCAATAGCTGTAATACAGCCGTCACAAAACATACGTATTCTCCGCTTCAGGGATAAAAACTGTTCAACTTTTCCACCACGGAGCAAATCATGTTGTTGAAAAAACTCATTACCGGCACCCTGCTGTTTGGCGCGCTGTCCTCAACCGCAATGGCGCAGGATATTACCGGCGCAGGCGCGACGTTCCCATACCCGATCTATTCGAAATGGGCTGAAGATTATAAGAAGGTTTCCGGCGCCAGCATGAACTATCAGTCCATTGGATCTGGCGGCGGCATCAAGCAGATTCAGGCCAAAACCGTCGACTTTGGCGCATCCGATATGCCGCTCACAAAAGAGCAACTCGATAAAGACGGATTGGTGCAATTTCCAGCGATTGTTGGTGGCGTCGTCATGGTCGTGAACATTGACGGCATCAAGCCGGGCGAAATGAAACTGACAGGCCCAGTAACCGCAGATATTTTCTTGGGCAAAATCAAGACCTGGAACGATCCAGCAATCGCTGCCCTCAATACCGGCATCAAATTGCCTGCGGACCCGATCACAGTGGTGCGCCGCTCGGACGGCTCCGGCACGACTTTCCTGTTCACGGACTATCTGAGCAAGACCAGTCCAGAGTGGAAGACCAAAGTCGGCGCAGGTTCGGCTGTTTCCTGGCCTGAAGGTGTCGGCGGAAAAGGCAATGAAGGCGTATCCGCTTACGTTCAGCGCATCAAGGGCTCGATTGGCTACGTTGAATATGCCTACGCCAAAAAGAACAAGATGTCGCACACGGCAATGAAGAATAAAGATGGAAACTACATCCAGCCAGATGACATTACTTTTCAAGCGGCCACCGCGAGTGCCGATTGGGCAAACGCGCCAGGGATGTTTCTGGTGCTGACCGATCAACCGGGCAAGGACAGCTACCCGATTAGTGGTGCATCGTTCATTCTGATGCACAAGAGTGCCGACAAGCCGGATAAATCCGCTGCTACGCTGAAGTTCTTCGACTGGGCGTTCAAGAATGGCGCTAAATCAGCAACGGAAATGGATTATGTTCCGATGCCGGAAAAGACCGTCGCTCTGATTCGCGACTCGTGGAAGCGTGACATCAAGGCAGCATCGGGTGGCGCAGCAGTCTATCGTTAAAGTTAAGCAGGTATTTTTTCGCGCCAGACTTGGCCGCACGCATCCGCGTGCGGCTTGTTTTCAAGTTCTAAAACACTTATCGTAGAATGCGTGAGTTGCCCATGAGTCTTACCGAAGCCGACGCATCATCCCAAGCGACTGCAAAGGCCAGTTACGTGTCTAGAGAACAAGAACTTGCAACTCTCACGCAGCGTCTGGCGCTTCAGCGCACGCTTGATGGCGTGTTTCGCAAGGCAACGCTGTTTTTTGCGTTGTTCGTACTTGCCATGCTCGCCGCCATCATCGGATCGCTGATTTATGGCGGCTATCCGGCCATTGAGAAATTCGGGTTGGGCTTCCTGACCAGCACCGCCTGGAATCCTGTTACGCACGAGTACGGCGCGCTTAACGCGATCTACGGCACCGTCGTAACTTCATTCATTGCACTGCTCATTGCCGTGCCATTGAGTTTCGGCATTGCCGTGTTTCTTACCGAGCTATGCCCCGTATGGCTGAAGCAGCCACTTGGCACAGCCGTAGAATTACTGGCGGGCATTCCTTCCATCATTTACGGCATATGGGGTTTGTTTGTCTTCGCGCCGATTTTTGCCGACCATATCCAGCCATTTCTGACCAAAACTATCGGTACCGTACCCGTCATCGGTGCGCTGTTTCAAGGCTCGCCGACAGGTATTGGTGTGCTCACCGCGGGCATTATTCTGGCGGTGATGGTGATCCCATTTGTCGCGTCCGTGATGCGCGACGTGTTTGAAGTCGTGCCTGCGGTTTTAAAGGAATCTGCCTACGGCCTTGGTGCGACAACGTGGGAGGTAGTACGCAATATTGTATTGCCCTACACCAAAGCTGGCGTCGTCGGCGGCGTGATGCTAGGACTTGGCCGCGCGTTGGGCGAAACGATGGCGGTCACTTTTGTCATTGGCAATGCCCCCAAGATTGCGGCGTCGCTATATCAACCCGGTAGTTCGATTGCTTCGACGCTCGCCAATGAATTTGCCGAGGCCAGTGATGTACTGCATGTGTCCTCGCTCATCTCGCTTGGCCTGGTCCTGTTCTTGATCACTCTGATCGTGCTGACGCTCGCCAAATTGATGTTGGCGCAGTTAGCTAAACAAGAAGGCGCACGGACATGAACCAGCTCTATAAAAAACGGGTATGGGCCAATCGGATTTCGCTGGCACTTGCGCTGTGTGCGATGGCGATTGGCATGGCATTTCTCGCCTGGATTCTGTCGGTACTGGTCGTAAGGGGTATTGGCGGCATTAATTTTGCGGTTTTTACAGAAATGACGCCCTCACCATCCGGCACCGGCGGTCTTGCTAATGCCATCTTCGGCAGCTTGATGATGGTCGGTTTTGCGACCTTTATCGCCACACCCATCGGCATTCTTGCGGGAATATATCTGGCCGAATTTGGCAATCGCGGCTGGGTCGGCCCGACGACACGATTCATCAACGATATTCTGCTTTCTGCGCCGTCAATCATCATCGGCCTGTTCATCTACACAATATACGTCGCGCAAGTTAAGCATTTTTCCGCGTGGGCCGGCACGCTGGCGCTATCGCTAATTGCTATCCCGGTCGTTGTCCGAACGACTGAGAATATGTTGCGCCTGGTACCAGCCAGCTTGCGCGAAGCCGCGACAGCACTCGGTGCGCCGCAGTGGAAAGTCATTATGTCGGTAGCATTGCGTGCAGTTAGCGGTGGCGTCCTGACGGGGATATTGCTAGCTGTTGCTCGGATTAGCGGCGAAACCGCGCCTTTGTTGTTTACCGCGCTAAACAATCAGTTTTGGTCATCAGACATGAATGCGCCAATGGCAAATTTGCCGGTCGTAATTTTCCAGTTCGCCATGAGTCCTTTTGCAAACTGGCAGTCGCTGGCTTGGGCAGGTGCACTCCTCATCACCGTCTTTGTGCTGACTCTGAATATCCTCGCCCGAACTGTCTTTGCACCACGCACCCAGTGACGCACCCTTTACAGAAAACAACGAGAACCATATGAACGCCGTCCTTCAACCAGCTGTCGAAGCAGTAACGCCGGATGTAAAAATTGCCGTCAAGAATTTGCAGTTTTTTTATGGCGGATTCCAAGGCTTAAAAGATATCAACCTGGATATTCTTGAACGCCGCATCACCGCGTTCATCGGACCTTCCGGATGTGGTAAATCGACTTTGCTGCGCACACTCAATCGCATGTACGACCTTTATCCCGGACAGCGTGCCGAAGGTCAAATCATGATGAACGGCAAAAATGTGCTGGACAAAGATCAGGACCTGAATTTGCTCCGCGCCAAAGTCGGCATGGTGTTCCAGAAGCCGACGCCGTTCCCAATGTCGATATACGACAATATCGCCTTTGGTGTGAAGCTATACGAAACGCTCACCAAGGCAGAAATGGACGAGCGCGTCGAATGGGCGCTCAAGAAAGCAGCGATATGGGGTGAGGCCAAGGACAAGTTAAAGCAAAGCGGTTTGTCACTATCTGGCGGCCAGCAGCAGCGCCTCTGTATCGCACGAGCGGTCGCCGTGCGACCAGAAGTGGTACTGCTCGATGAGCCGACCTCTGCACTCGATCCAATTTCTACGGCGAAAATTGAAGAATTGCTGCATGAGTTGAAAGAGGATTACACCATCGCGATTGTCACGCACAACATGCAACAGGCCGCGCGCGTGTCGGACTTCACGGCGTACATGTACATCGGCGAACTCGTTGAATACGGTGTCACTGATGAGCTATTCATCAAGCCCAAGAAGAAAGAGACCGAGGATTACATCACCGGACGATTTGGCTAAGCGTGGTCGCATCCACGAAAGTCCGGGCAAGCGGGAAGCTTCCCGGGCTTTTTTTTGAGCGCGAGTAAACTTGGCTCGCCAGTGTCACTGGGGTGAAATGTGTGGTGGGTATAACGGAGGTTAGCCAAATAACCCTTCGGAAGCCTCATGCCATCGCTCAAAATCAAGCAGCAAGTTGCTGCTACGGCTCTTTTTGCCTGTAGTATTTTCACTTCTCTCTCGTCGGCAATCGCTGCGGAAATACGCATTGGGGTCGTGCTTGATCAAAATGGTGTGAACGCAGATACGGGACGCGACTACATCGCCGGGGCAAGAACCTGGTTCGATCACGTCAATGCCAATGGCGGGGTAAATGGACGGCGTATTCAAGTGATCCTCAAAGATGATGAGGGCTTACCTGCGACTGCCGTAAAAATGACGCGCGAACTTATTGATCAGGACAAGGTGGATGCGCTGTTCGGCTATGTGGGTGATGATTCACTCGTTGCGGTGGCTGAGGACGAGCGTTTTCGCGCTTCAAAAACGGTGCTGTTCGCGCCGTTATCAGGTGCAGAAATCGGGACGGCAAATGACGCTATCGTCTTTGTGCGTCCCACTTACAAGGACGAAGTACGACATGCCATTCGGCATTTCGGCCAGCTATCAGTATCCCGATTCACGGTGGTCTTTGCTGACAACAATTTTGGCCGGAGTATCAGCGCCGAAATTCGCGGACAACTCGATGCAAATAAAAATAAACCGGTAGCGGAGATGGCCATTCCCTTATCGCTTGCAGGCTTGGGCACCATCGCACGCAATGCACTCGGACTAAAGCCGCAGGTCATCATTGTGGCTGCCGACACAATTACTACTGCTGAATTTGTAAAGCAGGTACGAGGCCAGGATATGAGCGCCCAAATAGTTGCGCTTTCCACGGTGAATCACCGTACTTTAATGGAGCTGGCGAAGAAAGACTTCGCCACTGGCACCATGATCACGCAGGTGGTACCCAATCCAATGTCACAAGCCACAAAATTGCAGAACGAACATCTCACTCTGCTCGCGAAGTATCGTGACGAGCCGCCGTCCCACCTAACGCTTGAAGGGTTTCTGGCGGCAAAGGCATTTGTAAAATTACTTGAACGCTCGGGTCGTGATCTTAATCGCGCGTCGATCGCCGCCGCAGTGACGGGTAGCCCTCGATACGACCTCGACGGCATGACCGTTTCATTCGGCGGAAAAAATGATCGTGGATCGCGGTTCGTCGATATTGCTTATCTGCGGAAATCGGGGACGATGCTGCAGTAGTAATTACGCTGCCGCTTCTTTCACCTTTGCGGCAATCCGCTGAGCGAGCGTTCGGACGAGTTCACCATCACGCCCCTCCACCATCACCCGAATCAGCGGCTCAGTGCCAGAGGCACGTAGCAGCACGCGGCCCTCACCGGCCAGTTCTTTCTCTGCTGCTGTCACGGCTGACGCGATATCGACGTTTGATGCAAAATCAAATTTCTTGTCGAGCCGAACGTTGACGAGTACTTGCGGGAACAATGTGAGTTCGGACGTGAATTCGCTGAGGCGTTTGATGCCGGTGCGCCGTAACCCCGCCAGCACCTGCAATGCCGAGATAATGCCGTCACCGGTACTGTGTTTGTCCAGACACAGCAAATGGCCAGAATTTTCACCGCCACATTCCCAATTTTTTTCGCGCAGCATTTCCAGCACGTAACGGTCGCCAACCTTGGCGCGCTCAAACGGAACTTTCATGTCGGCAAATCGTTTCTCCAGCGCAAAATTTGTCATCAGCGTGCCTACTACACCGCCACGCAGCCAGCCCTTGTCATGTCGGTCTTTGACCATCGCATAAAGTAACTGGTCGCCATCGAACAGCGTGCCATCGGCATCGCACATGATGAGGCGATCTGCATCTCCATCTAGAGCCAGCCCCATATCTGCGCGGTGTTCAAGCACGGCCGCACGCATGGTTGCGGGATGCGTGGCACCGCATTTGTCGTTGATGTTGAGGCCGTTTGGCTGGTTTCCAATGGCAATCACTTCAGCACCAAGCTCACGGAACACGTTGGGGCCAATGCTATAGGCTGCACCGTGCGCACAATCGAGCACGATCCTCATGCCGCGCAGGGTTAATTTGGTCGGGAAGGTACTTTTACAGAACTCAATATAGCGACCGGCCGCATCCTCGAGCCGTCTTACTCTGCCGAGCGAAATTGATCGCAGTGACTGTAGCGGTTTCTCGAGTTCCGCTTCAATCGACAATTCCACTGCGTCATCGAGTTTCGAACCATCACCGGAAAAAAATTTAATACCGTTGTCATCGAAAGGATTGTGCGAGGCCGAAATCATGATGCCAGCGGAAAGCCGCAACCCGCGCGTGAGATAAGCCACTCCCGGCGTCGGCATCGGACCGATCAGGAAAACATCGCAACCTGATGCAGCAAGGCCGGCTTCAAGCGCGCTTTCGAGCATGTAGCCTGAGATGCGGGTGTCTTTGCCAATCAATACGGCGGGTCGAATGTCGCCATTGGCTTCGGCATGCGCATGTCCGAGCGCACGACCAGCAGCGAAGCCCAGCCGCAATGCGAAATCGGGTGTGATGGGCGAGTCGCCAACGCGTCCGCGAATGCCGTCTGTACCAAAATATTTACGTGTCATTTTAGTTTCATTTTTAGATTCGAATACTTCGCAATCGAAGTACTCGTAAGGTCAAGTTAGCGCGCAGCCATCAACACCTTGATGGCATCGACTGTTTCGCGCACATCGTGCACACGCAGAATTGTCGCACCGTTTTGTGCACACAGCATCGCAACGGCAATACTCGCGGCAAGTCGTTCATCAGCCGGTCTGCCGGTCACAATGCCCAAGGATGCCTTGCGAGAAAAACCAGCGAGCACTGGAAAACCCAGCGCCACGAAAGTATGCAATTCACGCAACAACCTGAAATTATGTTCCAGCGTCTTGCCGAAACCAAATCCAGGGTCAATGACAATACGTTCCGGCGCGATGCCTGCGTCCAGACACGCCTTGCCGCGCGCAACAAGAAATGCCGCTACCTCTGCGACCACATCGATGTAATTAGGGGCCTGCTGCATGGTGGCTGGCATACCTTGCTTATGCATCAGGCACACCGCCACATTCGACGCAGCACACGCTTCCAATGCGCCGGGAGCAAGCAACGCATTGACGTCATTGATCATCGCCGCACCAGACTTGATCGCAGCGGTCATCACATCGGACTTTTGCGTGTCGACCGATACTGGCACACCGTCATTGATCAGCGCTTCCATCACCGGCATAACGCGGTCCAACTCTTCCTGTAGCGATGCCGGTGTCGCACCGGGACGCGTGGATTCGCCGCCAATATCGACAATATCGGCACCGTCCTCGATGAGACGACGTGCATGGGCGATCGCAACATCTCGCGAGAGAAATTTCCCGCCGTCAGAAAACGAATCTGGTGTGACATTGATGATGCCCATCACCCGGGGGCGGTCTAGCGCGATCAAAAATTTTCCAGCGCGAAGATTCATGGGAGAGTCAGAAAAGTACAATTTGATGCAGAAAAAACAAAGGCCAGGGGTCTATCCCTGGCCTCGTCGGAAAACTCTTTAGTTCCCAATGTACTAGCTGGTACCTTCGGTTGCAGTAGCAGGCTCCACTTTGGGTGGCTCTGGTGCCGCGCCACTACCGCCGCCACTGCTTGGTTTTGGCATCGGCTTGCTACTTAACTTCGGCGCGCGAGGTGCGCGGCCTTCCATGATGTCCTTGATCTGATCGGCATCGATGGTCTCAAACTCAAGTAATGCTTTAGTCATCGCTTCGATCTTGTCGCGGTTTTCTTCGATCAGCTTCCTCGCCAGGGCGTACTGCATATCAATGATCTTGCGAATTTCGGCATCGACCTTGCGCATCGTTTCTTCGGACATATTGGTCTGGCGCGTCACCGAGCGACCCAGAAACACCTCGCCCTCGTTGTCCGCGTATACCATCGTGCCCAGCTCATCCGACATGCCGTAACGCGTCACCATGTCACGGGCCAATTGCGTCGCGCGTTCAAAGTCGTTCGAAGCACCGGTGGTCATCTGGTTCATGAACACCTCTTCAGCGATACGTCCACCGAACAGCACTGCAATGCGCGACAGCAAATACTGGCGGTCGTATGCATAACGATCCTGCTCAGGCAACTGGATCGTCACACCAAGTGCACGACCGCGTGGAATGATCGTTACTTTGTGTACCGGATCGCTCTTGGGAAGGATGTAGCCCAGCAATGCGTGGCCGGACTCGTGGTAGGCGGTGTTTTTCTTTTCTTCCTCGTCCATGACCATCGAGCGACGCTCAGTGCCCATCATGATCTTGTCTTTGGCACGTTCGAAATCTTCCATTTCGACCAAACGCTTATTGCCACGCGCTGCAAACAACGCTGCTTCATTCACAAGGTTGGCCAAATCGGCACCAGAAAAACCTGGCGTACCACGGGCAATCGTTTCAGCCACGACGTCAGGCGCGATTGGGACTTTGCGCATATGCACATTGAGAATCTGTTCGCGACCACGGATGTCCGGCAGCGAGACCACCACTTGGCGATCAAAACGGCCCGGACGCAGCAATGCGGGATCGAGCACATCGGGACGGTTGGTTGCGGCGATAACGATCACACCAGCCGTTGCTTCAAAGCCGTCCATCTCAACGAGCATTTGATTGAGTGTCTGTTCACGCTCATCGTTGCCACCGCCAAGCCCGGCTCCGCGCTGGCGACCAACGGCATCAATTTCATCGATGAAGATAATGCAGGGCGCGTTTTTCTTCGCCTGTTCAAACATGTCGCGCACACGTGCTGCACCAACGCCGACGAACATTTCAACGAAATCGGAACCTGAAATCGAGAAGAACGGGACCTTCGCCTCACCTGCGATAGCGCGCGCAAGCAGAGTCTTGCCGGTACCGGGAGAGCCCACCATCAACACGCCGCGCGGAATACGTCCACCGAGCTTTTGAAATTTGGAGGGATCGCGCAGGAATTCGACGAGTTCGGCTACTTCTTCTTTCGCCTCATCGCAGCCTGCCACATCGGCAAACGTGACGAGGTTATTGCCTTCGTCGAGCATCTTCGCGCGGCTCTTGCCGAATGAAAACGCGCCACCCTTGCCGCCACCCTGCATCTGGCGCATGAAATACAGCCACACACCAATCAACAACAACATCGGGAACCACGAGATGAAAATGCTCATCAGGAGCGATTGCTCTTCTTCGGGCTTGGCCTCAATCTTGGTGCCAGACTTGCGCAGGTCTTCCCACATGAAAGCGTCGCCACCGGGAATAAAGGTGGTGTAGGTTTTGCCATCGCGCAGCGTGACGCGGAAGGTACGCGTGCCATCCTGCTTGATGCGCTCGACATTACCCGCCTTGGCCTCGGCCATCATGGTTGAGTAATCGAGATCTACCCGGTTTCCGCCACGGTTGGACACTTGCATAAAAATCATCATCAAGACGATACCGATGACGAGCCAGACACCAATATTTTTTACCCAATTGTTCACGCGTGTTCCTTTAAATTCGCTTCATCGTCGCTTCAAACATGCTGTAGAGAACGCCACAGCACGCCATTCAAATTCACCAAGATCACTTTACACTAAACGGTCTATCTTGTCGTTTGGATTCAGTGACATAAGCTCGCCACTGTCAATCCTTAACGTGCTTCAGTTCCCGGCCCATCAGGAAGGTTTCGCGGCTTTCGCCTCTGGACGCATCAGGTTTTTTTGCCGCGACGCTTTTGAAATTCTCTCGAAGCGTCTTGACGTAAGGCTCAAATCCTTCACCCTGAAATACCTTGACCAGAAAAACTCCATTTGGTTTCAAGAACTTGACTGCAAACTCCATTGCCAGCTCACCCAACGCGAATAATCTGGCTTGATCGGTAATCACTACCCCTGTGAGATTGGGTGCCATATCCGAAATCACAAGGTCTAC
>JANNRY010000403.1:0-6945 GCA_031401935.1 Betaproteobacteria bacterium
ATGACATCTTCGTAGCCTTCTATGGCGTGAAGAACATTCAGTGTTTCGGACAGGAAACTTGCACGATTCCACTTCATCAGCACTGCCTCGAGCTTCTCAATGAAGCCGGTCGTCGTTTCGAGCACTTCTGTTTCGGCTTCAAATATGTCTTCGACAAGGGCCTTGGCTTGCGTCTCGTCTTCGAGACCGAGCACTGACTGGAGTGCTGGTTGCCAGTGTTTTGTTGCGTATTGGATAACGCCATCGGCATCGAAGAGGATGTTTTCTATGGCCACGGAGCACTCGCAGATTTGGCTATTGAGGAAAGACGCTCAACTCGATATAGGGAAACCCGCGTCTGCATACCATTCCGCATTGCTCCCTATCATCCCGTGGATAAAGTTCGAAAAGCTCATATTGAACGGCAGCTTACCATCCGCGTTGCACCCATTCACCACCATTAACCGAATCACGAAAAGCAGCAGCCTCCTTTTCAGGCAGCCCGGCAAAGTAGCCCGCCCGGCAAAAACAACAAACCCAAGCCCCCACGCCCCTCCCCAGCCACTTTTCCTCCAAACACCGCCCCCACTGCCGTTCTACGTTTTCTTATCCACCGCAAACAACGCTTCCGTCGGCACAAACGGTTCACCCGCCACCCGCACATACGTCACGTCAATCACATCCAGCTCCTCCACACCGCCCGGCGCGCGCAGTGTGACCGCATCCCCGGGCCGCGCTTTGATCAACGCACGAGCGAGCGGCGAAATCCAGCTGATGTAATTGCGCTTCAAATCGATCTCATCAACACCGACAATGGTGATGGTATTTTCATCGCCGTTCGCGCGGGCGTAAGTGACGGTGGCACCGAAAAACACCTGATCGGCTGAATCATCATCACGCACAATTTCCGGATCAACGACTTCGGCGATGTCGAGCCGTTTGGTGAGAAATCGCAGTCGCCGGTCGA
This sequence comes from Betaproteobacteria bacterium, assembly GCA_031401935.1. Taxonomy (GTDB): domain Bacteria; phylum Pseudomonadota; class Gammaproteobacteria; order Burkholderiales; family Usitatibacteraceae; genus UKL13-2. The sequence goes on from JANNRY010000403.1 coordinate 947, forward strand.
TCTCGCGAAGGCGCTTTTTGCCGTACTGGTAATCGGCATTTTCGCTGCGGTCCCCATTCTTGGCCGCCCATGAAACCGCTGCCGTGACTGCCGGGCGATCTTTTTTCAGCAAATAGTCGAATTCATCCTTGAGGGCCTTGTGCCCACCCGGCGTGATGTAGTTTTTGCTGCCCGCAGGTAAAGGTGACGCACTTTCGTCGAGGTCGTCGTCATCCTGATCGCTTTCTTTGGTGAAGGCTTTGCTCATGGTTGGTGTCGCTACTTCACCTGCAACAGAAACTGCTTGATGCCGCCCAGCAGCATTTCCACCGCAATCGCCGTGAGGATCAAGCCCATCAAGCGTTCAATCGCTTCCATGGCGCGCTTGCCGAGCAGCTTTTCGATCTTCTCGCCCATCACGAGCAACATCGCCGACACCAGCACCGCCGCTGTCATCGCAGCCACCCACACGCCCAGCTTGGCGGGTTCGCGCGACACCATCAGCATCACCGTGGCCAGCGCCGAGGGTCCTGCGATCAGTGGAATCGCCAATGGCACGATGAACGGTTCGTGATCCAATGACTCCCCGAACACGCTCTCGGTGGATTTGAACACCATGTTGATGGCGATCATGAACAGGATGACGCCGCCCGCGATGGAAAGCGATATTTCGGAGAGATGCATCACATCCAGAAACTGGCGCCCACCGAACATGAACGCGAGCAGAATGAAGTAGGCGATAAAACATTCGCGGATGACGACTCTGGCGCGGCGTGTCGGATCAACCTGTTTTAACAGTGACGCAACAACTGGAAGGTTACCCAGCGGATCGAGCACCAGAAACAGCAACACAAAGGCGGAAATGAGATCAGCGTTCACCCCTGCATTTTAACGCCTGCACTGCGCCCGCCAACGGCGTGCTGAATGCAGATTTTCCGGAGTTGTTTGAGGTAAATCAATTTCGCGTAACATAACTCGGGCATACTATATTGGGTGTTTTTAAGCCATCTGGACATTGCGTAAAAGACGAAGAGGACTATCATGCTGCCACTTAAATTGATGACCGTTGCGCTGGTGCTGATCTCAGGCTTTGTCGGGTCAGTCGCCATTTCAACGAACGCACAGGGCGCACCCGCGCCGGGCGAATGCCCGCAGCCGCGTTTCACTGGATCGGCGCCCGCAGATTATCTGGCACGCACTAATCCGTTGACTGCGACGCCGCAAGCACTTAAGGCCGGTGAGCAGCTTTTTCTTGGGACAGCAGACGCCGAATTTTGCTCAATCTGCCACGGCCGAAAAGGTGACGGCAAAGGCGCGCTTGCCAAGCAATACGATCCACCGCCGCGCAATTTTGCCTGTGCGAAGACGGTGGTTGATGTGCCTGATGGGCAATTATTCTGGATCATCCGTTTCGGCTCGCCAGAGACCGCCATGCCCCCGCACCGCAAACTCAGCGACGAACAGGTTTGGCAGCTAGTGCTGCATTTGCGTCAGTTGGCAAAGTAATTCAGAGGACAACTATATCAAGTTGTCCTCCGCACTCACTCGCTATACGGGAAATCACCATGAAGGCACTTATCGCTATCGACGGCTCGGAACACGCATTGCGTGCGTTGCGCTACGTGCTTAATCATCAGGATTTTTTCAGCGCGAATCCGGAATTGGTGTTGGTAAACGTTCATCTGCCCCTGCCTTCTGCACGCGCCAAGGCGGTGCTGGGCAGCGCAGCAATCGAGCAGTACTACCGGGAAGATGCTGAGGAGGCGTTAGCGCCCGCGCGCGCTGTGCTCGCCGGAAAATCGTGCCGGGTCACCGAGCGGTTGATCGTCGGGCAACCTGCGGAAGAAATCATCAACACCGCTCAACAGGATGGCTGCGACTTGATTATCATCGGCACCCACGGTCGGAGCGCAATTGGCAATTTGCTGATGGGCTCGGTCGCGATGCGCGTCATCGCTACTTCGCCAATTCCGGTGCTGAGCGTCAAATAGCGCAGTTTTTCCCTTGTTTTGACGGCCGCCGGTTTCAATTCGCCGCCAGAGTATAGACAGCCGGTCCCGCCTCCAGCGCCGCCAACGCATACTGAAGCTCACCCGGTGTCTGCGCGTGAAGCGTAAATAACGGCATGCCAATCTCCACCACGCTCCAGCAGGCCACATGAAGATCAATGCCGGCCGCAGGTGCTGTCGGCGCGCCCGCCAGCTTGGCAATACGTGCGAGTCGGCGATTGCCGACTTCAACGATGCGACCGGCTTTTTTAGCGGTCACCACGTGGGTGAATGCTGCGGCCGGCATCTCACGGAGTCCGCCTTGCGCCTCGCAGATCGCATGAAACTTGGCAAGCGCCTGGCCTGAATCGAGTATTGCTTCGGCACGTTTGTGCCCTTTACCTTCGGGCACGGCCCGACAAAATTCCAGCAGTGCGCCGGCGAGTTGCAATGCGCGTTCACGCAAATCGAGCGGTGCGTCCAGCGCGCGGTTCAACACGCTGAGCACATCGCGGGCTTCCAGCGCGGGGCCAATACCACGGCCGACTGGCTGCAAGCCGTCGGTGTAGATCACCTGCACCGCCAACCCCAGTTCGGCGCCGACTTTTTCCAGTAAATCGCCAAGCTTGCGCCCGGCGATATGGCTGCGAATTTTTGCCGTCGGCCCGACCGGAATATCAATGATGGCGTGGGTGGAACCTGCCGCCACTTTCTTCGAAATCACCGACGCGACCAATTGCGCCGGGCTGTCCAGATCCAGCGGTCGCTCGACGGATATGAGTGCATCGTCCGCCGGACTGAGGGCCACTGCGCCGCCCCACACGATGCAGGCATTTGCTCGCTCAATAATGCGGCGAATGGAAGCCAGATCATGGGTAACCGGTGCCAGAACTTCCATCGTATCGGCCGTGCCCGCCGGCGAGGTGATGGCACGTGAGGACGTCTTGGGCATGGTGAGTCCGGCTGCGGCGATGATGGGAACAATGATGAGCGAAGTCCGATTGCCCGGCAGGCCGCCGATACAGTGCTTATCGGCCACCACTGATTGCGGCCAGTGCATGTGGACACCGCTATCGACCATCGCGCGCGTGAGCAGCGTCGTTTCCGACAGCGACATCTGTCCTGCGGCGCATGCGGCCACAAATGCCGCCAGATGAATATCTGCGTAGCGGCCGGCGGCAATGTCGTCGATGATCGCGCGCATGTCGGCTTCTTCAAAGGTCTCGCCGTAGAGCTTGGCGCGTACGCCGCGGAGCGATTCGAGTTCTGGTGCATGTCCTACCGAAAGCGAATCACCTTCTGTCGCGGCCAGCGCGTCCCAGGCGCAGTTCGATAGTCCGGCGTCCTCGATGCCGACCACTGCGAAATCGATCACGTTCAACGTCGCGATGATTTCGCGATCTCCGAGCGTCACGCGCAAGCGCGCCTGTGCGGCGAGACCTTCCGAACGACAGATGAGGCAATCGCGATGCAGGTAGATTACTGGCTGGCGGTACGTGTCGATGCCGAGTCGGCGCGCTCGCAAGCGGTACGACGAAACGCCGTGATTGACTGAGCCATTCGGCGCGACTTCAGTCATGACGAACGTATGCAACGTCGAGGTCGACAGTTTCGAGATGATCCGGCACGTGCACATCCCAATGCAGTTCGTCGCTGATGCGTTTGCGCAGTGCATCGGCTGCGTCCGGCTCACCGTGGGTAACGAAAGCGCGGCGTGGCGGTCGTTCAATGTTTTTTAGCCATTGCATGATTTCATCCGCGTCAGCGTGCGCTGAATAGCCCGTGACCTGATGCACCTCGGCACGAATAGCCACTTTCTGTCCGAAAATCTTGATCTCACCTGCACCTGCCGCGATCGCCGCGCCGCGCGTTCCACCAGCCTGATAGCCGGTCAGGACAATCGAATTTTTTGGGTCAGACGCGTACGCAATCAGGTGATGTAACACGCGGCCCCCAGTGGCCATGCCGCTGGCGGCAATGATCACCGCGGGCATCGTCAGCAGATTTAGCGCCTGCGACTCCTCGACCGAATTGACAATACGGGCCGCTGCGCACATGCCACGGCACTGTTCGGCCGTGAGATGATGCATGGCGGCGTGACGGCTATACAGTGTGGTGGCGTCGGTCGCCATCGGGCTGTTGAGATACACCGGCAGGTCGGCAATCTCCTTCCTCTCCTTCAAGCGGTGAATAGCGTACATCAACGCCTGCGCACGTCCCACCGCAAACGAAGGCACCAGTACAATACCGCCGCGTGCCGCCGTGCGGCGGATGATTCCGCCAAGCTGACGTTCAACATCTACGTCCTCATGGCGGCGATTTCCGTAGGTCGATTCGACAACAAGGTAATCAGCCCGCCGGATTGGCGCGGGTGGAACAAGAATCGCGTCGTGGGGCCTGCCGAGATCACCCGAGAAAACCACACTGCCTGCAGGTGTGCTGACCTCGACGGTCGCTGCGCCAAGCAGATGGCCAGCCAGCCGCATCCGCACGTTCATACCCGGCAGTACTTCGTGTACGGTGTCCATTGAGATCGCCTTGAACCTTTCCAGCGAAGCCACTGCTTCCGCGCGCGTGTATAGCGGCAAGGCGGGGTGATGACGCGACGTTGCGTGCCGGTTGGCGTACTTCGCCTCTTCCTCCTGAAGGTGGCCACTGTCTGGCAGCAGGATGTTGCAGAGGTCGCGGGTGGCCGCACTGGAATAGATGCTTCCGCGAAATCCTTCGCGTATCAGTACCGGCAAGTAACCGCTGTGATCGAGATGTGCATGCGTGAGTACGACGGCATCTATCGAAGACGCCTTGACCGGGAATGGCGCCCAATTGCGCAAGCGCAGCATCTTGTAGCCCTGGAACAAGCCACAGTCCAGTAGCAGGCGACGTCCGTCCTGTTCGAGCAGGTATCGCGAACCGGTTACGGTGCCAGCTGCACCGGCGAAGGTAAGTTTCATGGTTTCAGCGCCTCAATCCATACCGTTCCGCCGTCGGGTCAGGCTGCGCGATGATGATGGCAATTTTGTTTGGCATGGTGTCTAGAGCTTTCCACACGGCGACCAACGACATTTTGATCCAGCGCAAGCTTAGCGCCGAATGCACATTCATTGATATCGATCAAACGGCGCGGTGCCCTTGCGCCTATGCTGGCAGCACGTTCATCAACAAGGAGTCATCATGTTCAAGCATATTCTGGTTCCCACCGACGGCAGCAAACTATCGTTGAAAGCCCTTGATCAGGCTGCGGGGTTAGCCAATAGCAGCGGGGCAAAGGTTTCTGTGCTGTACGTCGCGCCCATGTTCCCGACCATGATTGGTGGTGACGGCTATATGGTCACGCCGATGTCGGTAAAAGAGTGGGATGTGTCCATTGCCAAAACGACTGCGCGTGTTCGCGACGTGATTGAAAAGCGTGCAAAGGCGAAGTCCGTTGCGGTGCAATTCCTGAGTGCGGCAAGTGATCAGCCGCACGTCGCGATTATCGATACGGCCAAGCGCAAAAAGTGCGATCTGGTGGTAATGGCATCGCATGGACGCAAAGGGTTATCCGCATTCCTGCTCGGCAGCGAGACCACAAAAGTGCTCACGCATTGCAAGTTGCCGGTGCTGGTTTGCCGCTAGCAGTCAATTCACGTGATGCGCGTAAACCTGTTTCAGGCCTTCGATGTCAATGATGCGCACGAATTTCTGCTCGACTTCGATGAGTCCGTCGTTGTGAAATTTTGAAAAGGCGCGGCTGACTGTTTCAAGCTTAAGTCCAAGGTAGCTGCCCAGTTCTTCGCGTGTCATGCGCAAATGAAACTCGAGCGGCGAATAGCCGCGCGCATTCAGGCGCTGCGAGAGATTGAGCAGGAATGCGGCAATCCGCTCTTCAGCCCGCATCACGCTAGCAGCATCATGACGCCGCTCTCGCGCACGATCTCGCGGCTCATCATCTTGTGAAAGTGGCGTTGCAGGCCGCTGACCTCGCGCGCCAGCTCTTCAAGCCTTGCATAGGGAATGCTGCATACGTCGCTGTCTTCGAGCGCGATGGCATCG
>JANNRY010000404.1:0-3972 GCA_031401935.1 Betaproteobacteria bacterium
GAAAGCCAAAGGCCTCGACGCGCTTGACTATCTGGCGCGCCTTTACTGGTACACGGTTGAATTTGGCCTGATCCGCACACGCAATGGCTTGCGCACCTACGGCGCCGGCACACTCTCGTCAGCCGGGGAATTGCCGTATTGCGTGGAGAGCGAAAAACCGAACCGTATCCGCTTCGATCTGCTGCGTGTGATGCAATCCAATTACAAGATAGATACGTTCCAGGAAACCTATTTCGTCATCGACAGCTTCAAGGAACTGTTCGACGCGACCGCGCCCGATTTCACGCCGTACTACGCCGAACTGCGAACACGCCGCGATCTCGCGGCGAATGAAACGATCACCGCAGACATTATTGTAAAAGTCTAGCACTGGTGAGGCTCTCAGGCACTTTGTGGCTGAAACTGCCCGCCAGTGCTGGAGTTTGTAAAATTATTGACTCTGCAGCGCATGTTTGATTTTTCACCTGACGCAGGACTGTGGGGACTCGCGGCGGCAGCGTTCCTCTCCGCCACTGTGTTGCCGGGCAATTCGGAAATTGTCTTGGTCGGCGTATTGGCGAAATTTCCAGCGCTGTTCTGGCAATGCATTGTCGTCGCCACCATCGCCAATACGCTTGGCGGGATGACCTCCTACGGCATCGGTCGCGCACTTTCTGCCAAGCCGGAAAAAAGTAAAGCGATAACATGGCTGCAGCGCTATGGCGAATGGATGCTGCTGCTGTCGTGGGTACCACTGATCGGCGACGCCTTGTGCGTGGCGGCAGGCTGGCTGCGCATCAATCCGTGGTTAACGTTGTTGATGCTGGGTATCGGCAAGTGTGCGCGGTATTTGGCGATTGCGGGCGGATGGGTGTGGTTCGTTGGATAAAGCAAGGAACCTAATTCGGTCGGGTTTGCCTAGCAGCACCAGATTCGAGCACAATGGGTTTCCACAATTTGACTGTCCCCAATTCGCAGCGCTATCCAGAAAACCCTAATGACCAGTGAATCTTCAAATTCCGGTATCGGCATTTTCTATTCATCGACGAGCCGTTATTACAACGCGGATATTGCGCGGACGTTTTTCGAAAGCGGCGGACAATTCGAGGATTTTGCAGCAGGGTCGAAAATTTTTTCCGAAGGCGATACCACTGACAAACGCGGACTGTTGGCCAAGTCGAGACCGCACCGGATGTTTTTGCTCGCCGAGGGAGAAGTACTGCTAACGGCAAAAGGCAAGCTGATCGAAACCATTCGCCCCGGTGGCATCTTCGGCGAGATGTCGGTGATTAGCGAGCAGCCGGGAGGCATTGGCGTGCCGCGCACAGCGACCGCAACGGCCAGCATCGCGACGATGGCCTATTCTCTCGACGCTGAGGAAACCGAGTCGTCGTTCCAGCGGATGCCCAGCTTCGCATTGATGCTCATGAGCATCATGTTCGAGCGCTTGCGCTTCCTCGCTGCACGTCTCACGGCGCGCCCGGACACAGTTGGCCACCGTAGCTACAAAAGCGAGCCGATTTTCGACGCCGAGATGCTGGCAGCTTTGCGTGCAAAGCTCGGACACGCCTCTACAATGGGCTATCCGGATCGCGCAAGGATCATGAATGAGGGCGAGACCGGCACAGCCATGTACATCGTACTCAGCGGCAAGGTGGCGATCGCGATCGGCCGAAAAATCGTCGAAAAACTCGGGCCCGGCGGTGTCTTCGGCGAAATGGCGTTGGTCGACAACTCGCCACGCACAGCTACCGCCGTTGCGCGCAGCGATTGCGAGTTACTCACCATCGACCGCGATGCGCTGATCATGTTATTAAAACTGGACCCAGCGGTTGGCATGCAGATGATGCGGTCCGTGGCCGGACGGATTCGCTACATGAATGAGTTGCTGGCTTGATTGCGCGTGCACTATCTGGCCCTCACGCACACGGCTGACACAAATTCTAATCCTGGCCACGCAACCTGTGACGCCAATTTCATCGTGAACTGCGCCAGAAACGATCGCTGCGCGGTCGTTGCTCTCGCTTGAGACAGCCCACATTTTGCAAGTTGTCACTTGATCGTCACCCAATGCAGATCCAACAAATTATTCGGCCGATGCAACACCGTCACATTCTTGCGTGAGGCCCACGGAATCACTTGCCGATGTAGCGGGATGACGTGTACTTCATCGTGAATAAGCTGGGCGGCTTTGTTGATTAGCCCTTGTCGCTCCACGAGATTCATTTCGCCTTCGGCTTTATCGATCAAGGCATCGAGCTCCACGTTTTTGGCATCGCCATAATTGGAATCGCCCGAGCCTTTGCCGTCGCGGCTGTGCATCACCGGCTTGAGCACAAAAATGGCATCAGTCGCGCCGCCGCCCCAGCCTGCCAGAAAGGCGCTGGTATCGCGCTTTTGCACCTTGGGGAAAAAGTTTGCCTTGGTCATCGTTTCGACTCTTGCATTCAGCCCAACGCGCGCCAACATACCGGCAATCGCGACGCAGATTTTTTCGTCGTTGACGTAGCGATCATTCGGGCAATGCAACGTAAAACCAAAGCCGTTGGGATAGCCCGCCTCATTGAGCAGCTTTTTGGCGGCTGCGGGATCAAACGGATGGCGACGCTGATCCATCTCTACGGGAACGCCTGCCGCTGGCCCCGCAGGTAACGCGATGCCGGTAGGAATGGATAGCCCGCGCATCACCGTCGTCTTGAGTGCATTGACATCAATTGCCTGATACATCGCCAAGCGAACGCGCTTGTCCTTGAATGGATTTTTTCCCTTTACGTCCGAGTACAACAATTCATCGCGCGCCTGATCAGTGCCAAGATAAATCAACCGCTGCTCCTGACCTTCCCACACTTTCACGTCTGCATCGTTGCGCAATCGCAATACGTCCTGCACGGAAGGATCGAGCACGAAATCGAGTTCACCCGTCTTCAGCGCGGCCATACGCGTGGCGGGATTTGAAATCGGCCGGTAGTCAATGGTCTCAATGTTGCCCGTGTAGAGACCGGCCTTGATGCCCCACCAATCGGGGTTTTTCTTGTGGAGAATTTTCACGCCCTGCTCCCACGCCACCAAGCGGTAAGGGCCAGTTCCCATTGCATTTCGTGTGGCGAAGGATTCTTCTTTCTTGATGTAGTCGAGCGGTTTGGACACCGCATTTTTCTCCGACCAGGCTTTGCTCATGATCATGATGTTATTGATCGTATCGAGCATGACCGGATTCGGAACCGGCGTCGTGAATTCGACGGTGTAGTCATCGATCTTTTTCACGATACCGGACTGCGTTGAGTAGAGCCGGAATGTGACCGTCGATTCACGGGCACGATTAAATGAAAAAACCACATCATCGGCAGTGAACGGCGTGCCGTCGTGAAATTTCACGCCCTGCCGCAATTTGAACACCCATGTGAGCGGGCTTGTATTGGTCCATGACAAGGCGAGTGCCGGGACATGCTTTGAAAACACGTGCCGGTCGCGATTTACCAAATATTCGTAAACCAACGCATTGATGCCGTTGTTGAAGGTCTCGTTCTGGCTATGCGGGTCTAGCGTGGCCGCATCGCCCTGCGTGGACCAGCGGAAATTCTTCGCCGTCGCGTTGGCTCCGGAAAACACAATGATCAGCGATACCAACAACGCACGAAAAAACATGGTGTTCTCCTCAATGAATCGATTGCAGAATGAACAGTGTACCCGCAGCGCACGAAATGCAAAGGCCGGAAATTTCCGGCCTTTGCAAATGGTTCTCGCGCTTAACTACATCTTGATCCACGCCACTTCCAGCCAGTTATCCGGCCGGTGCGTCACGTTCACGGTGGCCTTTGAGGCCCACGGAATCACCTGCAAGTGCAGCGGAACATGCAACACGTTGTCGTGATGCATCTGCATGGCCTGAATGATCATGCTTTGCCGTTTTTTCATGTCCATCTCGGATTCGGCCTTGTCGATCAGGTCGTCGAATGCAGGCAGTTTGTAATTGCCCCAGTTGTATTCACCGGC
>JANNRY010000405.1:0-4953 GCA_031401935.1 Betaproteobacteria bacterium
GAATTCTTAAAAGAAAAACAAATAATAGGGGACGTACCACGGATGCTTTCGCGATCCCCACACGCCGCATCGTAAACCCGTAGATCGCCATCCGGCGCGCCTCGCAGCCATAAACTGACCAGAACACCGCGCCAGTGCTGCGCCTTCGCTTTTTTATGCGGGCTACTTCTGAGCATTCAGGGACGGACCACGGATAATTTCTTCGGGCCGCACACAGCACTATCCCGTACGTTATCCAGCCGCCTTGCTTGCTTTACCGCGTGTCTTCTTAGGCGGATTGATCTTCGCTGCGTCGACGGTATTTGGCCCAGCGTTTGCGGCGCGCAGGAGACCCAAGCGCGTAACACCAATCATGGCACCGGGCACGAGATTTTCCTTGTCTGGCCCGACCGCGCCAATGCCAATTTGATATTCGAGCAACAGATCATATTGCCCCTCAGAGAGATCGTAGTGCTTTACGAGCACTTCAGCCAATTCACGTAGTGATAGCGTTGGCTTCGCTGGAACGATGCCTTGAATGACTGGCTTATTCTCAATGGGAGACATTTTCATCGCTCCTTATCCATGTCGTAGCCAATGCAGCCGACCCGACTACTTTTCTTGTTACAACGGGACGCTCAATGCGGCCGCTACCAACGCCATTTGCCGCCGTTTTGACGTTTACAAAAGCATCGAGCGCACGAGCGACAATTTCATTCAAAGAAACTCCATCAGACACCGCGCGCAGGGTTGCCGCGCGATGGAGTAGAGGTGGGACGCGCACATTGAATAAACCCCGCAGAGGGCGTTGAGGCTCTTTACCTACCGCTGCACAGGTTTCAAGATAGTCATCCACGGCGGCTTCAAATTCCTTCTGAAGTTTCGCGGGAGACTTGGATTCATAGGTGACGAGATCATCGATAAACAATATTTTCCCGCGACAAATGCCACGCGCCATATCCAGTTCCGCTGTACCTTCATAGTCTTTGTACTTGAGGATGTCCATATTTTTCCCTAAATAAAGCCGTTGATCTTCAAGTGCTCAATTACATCTGCGACGCATCCCTTGTCCACGGCGGGCGAAGGGTGCGGCTCATGACAAATGATCAATGCGTTCTTCTCTGCGTGAAAAAACTTTCGTCGTGAGCCGCTATTCTTCAGCATTGTGTATCCAAGATGCTCAAGCACCCCCTTCAGCTCTTGCCATTTGATGTCCGCAGCAGGCGGGGTTGTGCAAAGTCTTCGCAGGGCTTTTTGATGCTTTGACATGTAAGTTTAGTTCACTATTTCATTAAGTGTAACTGAAAAGCGGTTACTACTTGAGTAATATGGGATGCACCACGGATAATTTCCCGACCCCGACGCGTAAAAAAGCGTAAACAAGCGTGATGCGGATCAATACCAATTATTTCTCCTCGCCAATCATCCTGAACGCAATCTGGCAGCCAAATAACCCAATCGCGCTGACGCTATCGCAGCCAATCTCGGCGTCACCCGCACTTACCGGGTTACCGCACAGGCAATATCGGGCTGTGAAAAATCGGTGGCCTGGAACAACAGCGGCAGGCCGCTTACCCTGGCCGGTGCATAGCTGAAGACATCGCGAAAGTTTAATCCTGCGGAATGCTATAGCTAGAATTAAATTAGACGGCCCTCTCAGGCCAAAAGCGTCTGAAACACCGCGCCAAATTAGCACTTTTGTATTTTCACGCTATTGCATGGCGATTCGCGAACATTGTCCTGCATGCGCTCGCATTTGATACGTGTCCGAAGCAAGCGCCTCGTAACTCCTACCCAGCCATGTGGGGAATTGATTTGATTTAAAGCACATATTGTTTCCGTCCCGATACGCAACTCCCAACAAACACATCTGGAGGAAACATGAACTTCAACTGCCCACGCGGACTTCGGCTAACGCTTGCTGTTGCCACAATCGCCCAGCTTAGTGCATGCGCGATACCGCAACGTCCATTGGTTGCCCCAGGTGCCGACGCTATTTTTCCGTTTGTTCCTAATACGGGCGCACGCGAAGAAAAAACAGCAATGTCAACCGCGCAACTAGGAACGTTAATCGGTGCGTCCGATTGCGGAGAGAAAAAAACAGTATCCGAATGTCTCGCTCATGCGTTGAACGCGGCTTACACCGAAAAAACACCCAATGCCTTGCTGCGTAACCGCATGCAGGACTATCTGATCGCATCATCAAATGAACAGTGCCGAATTTACAAGGGAAAGTTGAGGACAGCTTCTGCTGAGCCCAATTTCTGGTTTGGCACTTTTGCAACGCTGTTAGGTGGCGCTGGCGCAGTAACCAAGTCAATCGAAGGTGCCCGCACTCTTGCGGGCTTGGCAGCAGCGGCGACGGGAGTGCGGGCTGAATACAATCAAGATTTTTTTGCGAGCCAGACTGCGGACATCATCATTGGCGCGATCAACTCTTCCCGCAAAGACAAGCTCGCCGAGATCAATGGTGCGCGCGGTGACGACGGAGCCACAGCGCTGGAAAAATACACTGTTGAGCGAGCAGTTGCCGATGCGATTGAATACCACGCCAAATGTTCAATTGCCGCCGGTCTGACGCACGCCAATAAGGCACTAATCCAATATGATGATATTGGCATGCAAAGATTTGATGAAGTAATGACGAAGCTGTCGTTGGGCCCTAATGCTGCGAACAAGTGGGCAACAACCGCCGCAACGGCACAAACAGGCGAATGGGTGGGCGCCCAGTCAGCACTGATTGAGTCTGCGCGGAGCACAATTACTATCGCATTCGCGAACGCAGACAAGCGGCACAATGCCAAGCATCAGTCCGCCATCGTATGCGCGACAGATCCAAGTAAAACGCCATGCAAAGAACTGACTGACGGCAACGTTAAAGCCGATGGCGTCTTAAAGCTGCTGTACAAATTTGATGCCACGACCATGAAGCTTGACAAGTCAGCGCTGGCTGCTGCGTTGGCGACAGCGACTGCTGCCGTACAAGCCGCAGAACAAAGTCTTGCTCTTGCCGCAACTGCAGATGATCGTAAAACACGTCACACGGCTCTCCAAGCGGCGCAGATTTCTTTGGCAGTGGAGAAAAGAAAGGTCGAGCAGAGCATTGTTGAGGCGCTGACCGACATCAAAGCGGGAAATGCCAAGATCGACAAATATCTGAATCCGTAACCAGCGAGTAATCCAACTAACCAAAAATTTATGAAGTTGGCGTTGTCGTCATCAAAAAGCGGGGGAACCATCATGTCGTTTTCTTGTAAAGCCAAACTTTTACCGGCGTTATTGCTGCCTATATTTCTAGCGCTACTAACGGGATGCGTTGCTGACCGCGCCTATCGCACAGCGAAAGCCAGCGATCTATCCGACCTTCAACGCACAGACAAAAGCATTGGCGCGATGATCGAAAACACATTGATCGTCGAAAAATGCGATGGCGAAGAGGGCGTGTCAGCAAACATGCAACGAACGAGTTTGGGTTTTGTTGAAATTGATGAACAGGGCTCATTTTGGGATCGTGGGCAAGTCAATGAAGCGTTCAAATTGGTATCGGGAAATGGAGCGACCGATACTGCGCCAACGTATGTCGTGATCTATGTGCATGGTTGGCGTCACGATTTGCGCTGGGGGGACGACAATGTTTGCAAGTTCAAGCTGGCACTAAAGAATCTTCGGAACACTTTGGATGATCCTGGTCGTGATGAAAAGGGTGTTCGCCTGGTGGGCATTGCAGTTGGTTGGCGCGGGCAGGCAATCGATCAGTACCCGCTGGATTTGTTGACAGTACTTGATCGCAAATCGGTGAGTGAAGAGATTGGCCGTGGTGCACTTGTTGAATTGTTGATCGGAATCGAAGCCAAAACAAAAGGACTGACCGCCGATGAGCGCAAGCAGTCACCCAATAAGCTATTACTTGTGGGCCACAGTTTCGGCGCGTCCGTGATTCACAATGCCCTCGGCCCGGTGCTGATAGAGCGCCTGACCAAAGACTTGTATCAAAGAGAACAGATCCCTATTGGCAAACAGATACCAGCAAAAGACATTTACCTACAGGGATTTGGTGATCTCGTGGTGCTCATTAACCCTGCGATCGAAGCGATGCGTTTTTTGCCGCTACTTGAACTGGCGCACCGGGCGACCACTGATCAGTCAAGCGTGTCGTCAGGTGGGTTAGAAAAAAATTGGCCCGCCAGTTACAAACTAGACCAAAACCAGCCACCCCGACTGGTCATTATCTCGTCGCTCGGCGATTTCCCAACTAGACGAGCGTTTCCAGTAGCACAACGAATCAAGACAATTCTCGAAAAACATCGGCCCGTTGAAACACTTTCTGCAGACGGAAAATCGATAACACTCAACCAGCGAGATCTCGATACGACAACGATCGGAAATGAAGTCTTGCTCGCGACGCATCAGACAATGATTCGAACCAAGCCTAATGATCGTTCGTGTCCGGCGCTTACAGAAGGATGGCTAAAGCAAGCCCTAGACAATTCAGGACAATTCAGCACGGGTCGAGGTTGGAAAAAGGAGTTTCAGGGATCGAACATTTTGTTGCAACACAACGCCAGATACGCCGCAACACTTCCGATTTGGATCATGGACGTTTCAACCGACATCATCGCAAATCATTCGATTGTGGTGGGCAATGGAACACTCATTTGCCTATTTGACCAACTGATTGGCGTGAGTGCGCGCAAAAAGACAACCACTCAGTCGAATGCCCCCCCAGCAGTGAAGTAATAAAATCAGGCATCGTAGGGGAAACTGCCCTTACTATTTACGCGACAAAGCGCCTAAATCAATAAAGTCATCGCAGGCGTCCCATTCAATCTTCCCACCAACTCCCCCAACGTCAACGCCAACACGCCCGGTGCCAGCGCACTCGAGCGCACCGCCGCTCGCGCTTCCCGGTGCACCAGCACGAAACCGGCAAGCTCGCGTTTGATCTCCATCGCGCCCCAAGTGCGGGCGAGCGAC
>JANNRY010000406.1:0-5828 GCA_031401935.1 Betaproteobacteria bacterium
CAGGGTCCGATTGGATTGACTGGCTCGCAAGGCCCCATCGGGGCGACCGGACCTGCCGGCCCCAATAACATCACCGGCAATTTGACGATGGTAAATTCGACCCCGAGCGCGGGCAACATCATCAAGGGTATAGACAGGTTCATTCACAACAGTGGCCCCAGCAATACTTTCATTGGTGTGCTTGCGGGCAGTCTTGGCGTTACCGGTAGCGGCAATAGCGGCGGCGGTAGCCTGGTACTAGCGAATATAACGTCAGGTCAGCTAAACACAGCTTTCGGTGCCAATGCGCTTCTTTCCACCACGAGCGGTGAAGCAAATACGGCCGTTGGCCAGGCGGCGCTGACGAATAACGTCGGCAACAACAATACTGCACTCGGATATCGTGCGGGCGAAGACCTAACGACCGGCAGCTTTAATCTTTATTTGAACAATCTGGGTGTAGCGGCGGAATCTAATACCACCCGAATCGGATCTCCCGTAGAACAGACTCGCGCATTCATTTCCGGCGTTCGCGACGTGACCACGGCGACGCCTGCGATTCAGGTGATGATCGGCACTGATGGTCAGCTCGGCACGATGAGTTCCTCGCGTACGGTGAAAGACAACATTGCAGCAATCGCCGACATGAGCGACGTACTCATGAATCTTCGCCCGGTCACCTTCCAATACAAAGCGCACGGCGCTGGCGATGATCGGCCGATTCAATATGGCTTGGTCGCCGAAGAAGTCGCCAAGGTCGCACCGGCACTGGTTGCCTATTCGGCAGACGGGAAGATTGAGACAGTGATGTACCAACACCTGCCGCCGATGTTGCTCAATGAATTCCAGAAGCAGCAGCGCATGATTACGATGCAGGCTGCGGAACTCGCCCAGCAGCGGGTGCGAATGGAATCGCTGGAACGCAAGTTGCTCAGTCTCGAATCAATTTTCGGTAACCGATAGCGAATTTGTCAAAAAAAGGAAAATCGCCATGAAAAATTTGACGAGTGTTGCGTTATCCATTGTCGGCCTTGTGGCCAGTACGTCCACTTGGTCGGCCGGTCAAACCAGCACCAATTTCACCATGCAACGCGACGTCATCAACGCAGGTGTCGGCAACATGAGCTCGACCAACTTTATCGCCTACTCTTCCGTCGGCGACGCGGTCGCGGGCGGGCGGATCACGAGTGTGAGCTTTCAATTAAGCAGCGGCTTTCGCGGGCAGATTGACGCGCCGCCGGCGTTGCTGAATTTGCTTTCGGTGGTCTCACGCAAGCTCCACGGCACGACACCGTTTGAGGTAGTTATCGACCACACCCTGCCCATTGGCGGCCTCATCACCGTTGAGCCGCGCACGATTGGCACTGGCCACACGCTGGTGTTTCGCTTCGACAATGCGGTTACCTCCGTGGGTGCTGCGACCGCGCTCGATGCACTGATGGGTGTGGCAGGTACGGCGAGCGTGGTAGCGTCGGGCAACGATGCGATTGTCACGCTCACCAACGTGACCGATAACAAGCGCCTGACGGTGACGGTGAATGGCGTCAATGGCGCCAGCACGGCCTCGGCACCGGTCGGGTTTCTGGTCGGTGACGTGAACAACACTCGTTCAGTCACGGCCAGCGACATCAGCGGCGTGAAGGCGCGGTCGGGACAAACGACCACATCGCTTAATTTCCGCTTTGATGTGAACGTGACGGGGGCGATCAATGCTTCAGATATTTCGGCCGTGAAGGCGCGGTCGGGGTTGACGTTGCCTTAGCCAGCAATGATCAATATGAAACCTTTCCGCACTTCATTCATTGCGCTGGCGCTCACGTTTGTGCTTTGCAGTCTCGCTGCCGGGTCTGCAATCGCCGCGAAGAAAGAATCAAAACCGCCTGATGGCGTCAAGGTTGCCAGTTCAGCGCAACTCGATATTTACGTCGTGAAAAAAGATTCGAAGCCTTGGGCTGTCAAGGGATCGATGCTTAATAGTTTCGAGGCCACCATCGTCGTGCATAAAACCGAGAGCAAGCTTGGTCGTCAACGCGGCACTCAGCGCAAAAGTTCGATCGATGGCGATCTTCTTGATCCTGCGATGTGGCAAATCGGCGATTTCGATGGCGACGGACTCGATGATTATCGTTTTGTGAAGTATCTCTCCAAAGCTGGTTGCCGTAGCTGGCAAACATGGCTATGGCTTCCCGATAGAAAACGCTTTACCCTCGGCGCAAAAGAAATTAGCCATCAAACGGATGCGAGCGGCAAGCCGGTCAAGGTTTGTCGGTAGGTTGTATTGATGTTGGTATGCGGCGACATGCGCTACAGACACAGGGCTGCCAGACGAGAATGTGAATCAGGCGCTCAAGGGGCGGGCACAACCGGGGGCAAGCCTGTCGTTCGACAAAAGAAATGTTCGCTTTCTTCACTTTCTTCCCTTTCGTACTTCTCTCTGCCGAGCTTTAGTCCCGCCGGCTGCGCGATGATGTCCAGCAGGCCATCGCGATCAAGCAGCACAATTTGTCGAAGGCAAACGGTGATCAGTCTGAGATCAGCAAAGCGCGAAAATGCGCGGCTAACGGTTTCCAGTTTCAGTCCGAGCATGTTGCCGATTTCCTGACGTGTCAGCCGCAGTTGCAGTTGTGTCGCAGAGAAGCCGCGAGCCGCGAGCCGATCCGACATTTCGAGCAGGAATGCGGCCACCCGACCTGCCGCGTGGGTGGTGCGCATGCTCAGCATTGAGTCTCGATCACTTCGGAGTTCGCTACTAAAGGCCTGAAAGAGTTCGCGCATCAATTCAGGATTGCGCTTGCAACAAGCGATTATCGCGTCATACGGAAGTGACAATACATCGCACGCGTCCAGCGCAACGGCATCACAGCCGTAGCTGCCTGTGGCAATCGCATCCAAACCAAGAATATCGCCACGCAAATGCACGCCGACTGTTTGCTCGCGGCCATCCTCTGTCGTGTAGCAGGTCTTGGCAAAGCCCGCATTGACAACATACAAAAAGTGGAATGCGTCGCCCGCGTGAAATAGATATTCGCCGCGCTTTCGCATTCGAAGCATGAATGGCAGGTCAGTGATCAATTTTGCGATGCGGCTACCTGGACTGCTTTCGTCCTGCCAGTCAACCGGTGGTGGCCGCGAGGGGATAACAATCGGACTGCTGTCGATGAAGTGATTACTGGCTACAGCAGCATATGCCATGTCTTTTTTCTCCATCGTCAAGGCCCGAGTCGGTCCTCATGACAGCATTTGACCAATTCGGCGGGTGTATCGTCTGTGCGATGACGAACATAGTTTCGCCAGCATCACCAATGGTCAAACCAAATCGCAGTTACATCTTGCCTAGAGGGGCAGGCAGGCACGAGCGCACTGGACGCTGCATCCGTGACTGGAAATGCCGTCCATCTTACAAAATGTGAAACTCTAGCATTGGCGGCCATTTCCAGCCAAAATTGTCCTGAAAGCCTTGTAGATAGGCGTTCTAAAAAAATCATGTGTCTTTTCGCTTCGAGGGATATAAGCTTGAAACATTTATTTGTTTATTTTCAATATCTTAATAAATATTTCCAGCTTTGGAAATATTTTCTGCCGAGTCGACGGAACTACTTTTGGCATTAGCACTCTATGTTCAGGAGTGCTAAAATTAACCCAACCCGTATGTTCGGGATTAGTGGAGGTCACATGACTACTGCTACGATGAATTTGCCCGCGCTGTCAGTCGCGAGCATTGAAAGCTACATTTCCGCCGTCAACCGCGTGCCGATGCTCACCCCTGAGCGGGAGCATGAACTGGGCATGGCATTGAAAACCAACGGCGATCTGGCCGCTGCTTCTGAGATGGTGATGTCACATCTGAGGCTGGTGGTGTCGATTGCGCGTAAATACACCGGCTATGGTTTGCCACACGCTGATTTGATTCAGGAAGGCAATATTGGTCTGATGAAAGCCGTAAAGCGCTTTGACGCCGACCGCGGCGTGCGCTTGGTGTCGTTTGCCGTGCATTGGATCAAGGCCGAGATTCACGAGTACATCCTGAAAAACTGGCGCATCGTGAAGGTCGCGACGACCAAAGCGCAGCGTAAATTGTTTTTCAATCTGCGCAGCATGAAGCCAAATTTCGGCACGCTTTCGCCGACCGAGGTAAGGGAAGTCGCGCGCCAGCTGAACGTGAAAGAAACCGACGTCACCGAGATGGAAAAGCGTCTCACCGGTCAGGAAATATCACTCGAACCTGCAAATGACGATGAAGACAGCACGTGGGTGAGCCCGATTGCGTATCTGCAAGACGCAACGATGGAGCCTGCCGAGCACCTCGCAGCTGCTCAAAAGCAGACCGCGGCAACAGATGGACTCGAGGCCGCGCTGGAAAGTCTCGATGAGCGCAGCCGTCACATCATCAAATCACGCTGGCTGGTGCAGGAAGGTGAAGGCCGCGAAAAAACGCTGCATGAGCTTGCTGATGAATTTGGCGTCTCCGCAGAACGGATTCGCCAGATCGAAGCTAAGGCAATGCAGAAAATGAAAGCGGCGCTGAGCGAGTACGACTCGATACGATAAACAGTCTTGCCGCCAACAAAGGGGCTGCGCATCACGCGTGGCCCCTTTGTTTTTGTGGCACATTCAATGGTTGGCGATTAAACTAATTTGAACCGGGTGGATCTCATGAACAATGCCCAAACAATCCCGCGAAGGATTTCACCATGTCCCTGAACAAGCCCACGCCGCTGTTTCGTAAAGACGCTGACGATGAAGAGGACGCAACGCTTTCCGAATCCCCCGAAGTGTCGGGTTTACCAATTTCGGCGCGCATTCGTTCGCGGCTCGAACAGGCTAATCATCGCTACAACGCAAACGACAACATTTCTGCTTTTCTGAACGAGGGCGACGTTGATTTGTTGAGAGCAGAAGTCGAAGCAAAGATGGCAGACGTACTTAAGAGCCTTGTCATTAACACTGAGACTGACCACAACACGGCAGAGACAGCCAAGCGGGTCGCGAAGATGTATCTGACCGAGGTATTCAAAGGTCGCTACGAACCGATGCCGACGGTGACTGAATTTCCCAACGTCGAGCATCTGAATGAATTGATGATCGTGGGACCGATCACGGTGCGCAGTGCGTGCTCACATCACCTTTGCCCAATCGTCGGCAAAGTGTGGATCGGTATCATGCCCAATGGACATTCCAATCTGATCGGTTTGTCAAAATACGCGCGCATTTGTGACTGGGTAATGAGCCGGCCGCAAATTCAGGAAGAAGCTGTCACACATCTGGCCGCCATCTTGCAAGACAAGGTGAAGCCGGATGGTTTGGCGATCGTGATCGAAGCTGATCACTTTTGCATGCACTGGCGCGGCGTGAAAGATGCCGATTCGCGGATGACCAATAGCGTGATGCGTGGCTCGTTTCTGAAGGACCCCAATTTGCGGCGGGAGTTTCTGTCGTTGCTTAGCAGGAAAAACAGTTGATCTTCAACTGAATAGTGGAGAGCAAGATGCTGGTGCGTTTATTGTATGCAAGCAGGGCGGCGGACGATGTTTCTCAGGAGG
This sequence comes from Betaproteobacteria bacterium, assembly GCA_031401935.1. Taxonomy (GTDB): domain Bacteria; phylum Pseudomonadota; class Gammaproteobacteria; order Burkholderiales; family Usitatibacteraceae; genus UKL13-2. The sequence goes on from JANNRY010000406.1 coordinate 5,520, forward strand.
AACTTCTGAGGATTTTGTCTCAATCCAAATCAAACAACCCGGAAAGTGGCATCACGGGCGTACTTTGTTCGAGCGGGCGGATTTTTCTGCAAGTGCTTGAGGGAGGACGAATGCAGGTCAACGGTTTGTACAATCAAATCGCCGCAGACCCACGTCATAAAGACGTGGCGATTCTTTCCTACGAGGAAATCAGCGAGCGAAAATTTTCTTGCTGGTCTATGGGCCAGGTCAATCTGGAGCGCATTAATCCATCGCTACTGCTCAAATACTCGGAGTGCGCAACACTCGATCCGTACAGCGTGTCCGGCA
>JANNRY010000407.1:0-10270 GCA_031401935.1 Betaproteobacteria bacterium
GGTCGATATGAATCCATGGCTGGCTTTTGGGAATAAAGTGTTCGAGGAACAATGCGGCCGTAACCGCGCCTGCTTGTGGTCCGCCGGTATTGATCAAATCAGCGATGGCAGGCTCAATCATCGCGTTGTATGGCTGCCAGAGTGGCATGCGCCATAGCGGGTCGCGGGTCTTTTCGCTGGCGGCGATGAGATCAGCAATCCATGATTCGTCGTTGCAGAACGTTGCGGGCAATTCAGGGCCAAGTGCCACGCGCGCGGCACCGGTGAGTGTGGCGAAATCGATGATGATCGCGGGCTTGCTTTCAGCCGCGAGCGCCAACGCATCCGACAGAACGACGCGTCCTTCTGCGTCGGTGTTGCCGATTTCTATGCTGAGCCCTTTGCGCGTATTGATGACATCCCCGGGACGATAGGCGTTGCCGCTGATCGCGTTCTCGACCGCGGGCACGAGCATGTGCAAATGGACCGGCAATTGTTCGGCCATGATGAGTCTGGCGAGGCCGAGCGCGTGCGCGCCGCCGCCCATGTCTTTTTTCATCCAGCGCATGCCGTCGGCGCCTTTAATGTCGAGGCCGCCCGTATCGAAACAAACGCCTTTGCCGACGACGGCCACGCGCGGATGAGATGGGTCACCCCAGGTCAGTTCGATCAGACGCGGTGGACGATGGCTGGCGCGACCGACGGCGTGTATGGCGGGAAAATTGTTTGCGAGCAAATCGTCACCGACCCACTCGTGAAAACTGGCACCGAATTCTTCCGCCAACACTTGCGCGACCTGGGCCAGATGCTCCGGGCCCATGTCCTCGGTAGGCGTGTTGACGAGATCGCGAATGAGTGTCGCCGAGGCTAACACTTTCTCGGCGCGTGACACAGCATCGCCTGCAGCAACGACCAGATTCGCTGGCACACGCGAAGCCTTTTTGTAGCGGGAAAATTGGTAGCTGCCGAGTCCCCAGCTCAACACTGCCGCGTATGGTTCTAGCGTATCGTGATGACTGGAGATTGTGTAGTTGCCAGCAGGGAGCGTTAACGGAAGATGCGACAAGGCGTACACATCACCCGCATCTTTCACACCCACCAATACCTGCGCAATGCTGCCGTCGCTTGCAGGCACCAGCGCATGCGGGTGTGGTTTCGCGCGGAACTCCGTGGCAGTTATCCATGCGCGCGCGTGGGCGTCGGCGTGTGCGAGATAGGCATCGAAACTCGCGCTGTGAATGACGATGATGGGCGTGGCACTTGCGGCCACAGATGTATCAGTGAGGATGGTCATGGGTGTTTGCAATCTAGTAGATGATGCCAACCAACGCGCCGCAAGAAAGCGTCGCCAGCGTTCCCGCAATCAAGCTCTTGTAACCAAGATCGATGATGTCATCGCGCCGCTCGGGGCAGATTGTGCCTAGGCCGCCGATCATGATGCCGATTGAGGCGAAGTTGGCAAAACCGCAGAGTGCGTAAATCATGATGACGCGGCTGCGTACCGACAGCGCATCTGGGGTCAGCTTGGCCAAATCGAGGAAAGCAATAAATTCATTGAGCACGGTCTTGGTACCCATCAGCGATCCGGCGGTTTGTGCTTCGCTCCACGGAATGCCGATCAGCCAGACAACCGGCCTCATAATCCAGCCGAGCATGCCTTGCAGCGTTGGCGCCGAACCTTTGTCGAACGGCATGGCGATGATCATGTTCGTGAGCGCGATCAGCGCTGTCAACACAATCAGCATCGCGGCGACGTTGATGAAGCTGGCAACACCTTCAACTGTCCCTTGCGTGACGGCATCCATGACGCTGCTTGCTGGTCGCTCGGTGGAGATGGTGCCATCGGTGACGGGGCCTTCATGCGGAATCATCAGTGCTGAAAACGCGACCGCCGCCGGTGCGCTGATGAACGAGACGATCAGCACATGGCCAATCGCATCAGGTACCACCGGGCCCAGGATAAAGCCGTACACCACCATTACGGTGCCCGCAATACCGGCCATGCCGCCTGCCATGGTGATGAACAATTCGCCGCGAGAGAGTTTAGCGATGTAAGGTTTGATAAACATCGGCGCTTCAACCGTGCCCAAGAAAATATTGGCCGCTGTTGAAACGCCGACCGCGCCGCCGATGCCGATGGATTTCTTCAGCACCCACGAAAACACATTGACGATAAAGGGCAAGATGCGCCAGTAAAACAGCAGTGATGAGAGCGCAGAAACGACGATGATGAGCGGCAGCGCCATCGTCATCAGGATAAACGTGCTGCCACCTTCCTTGACCGCAAACGGCGCATCGGCAGGATTACCGGACGCACCGAGGTAACCGAACACAAAATTCGTCCCGACTCGCGTGGCAGCGGCAACGCCATTGAGCGCGTCGTTGAGTGCCGAGGAGGCTTCTTTGAACCACGGAAACTTGAACAGCAGCAACAGCATGACGACCTGCAAAATAATTGCGCCGAACACGGTACGCCAGTTAATAACCTTGCGCTTTTCCGAGATTGCCCATGCGAAGGCATACAAAACGATGAACCCCATCAGACTTTGCAAGGCGAGTGCCATTGTTGATTTACTCCTGTTTCCGAATAGTGTGAGGGGTGAGTAAAAGCAGGGCCGCGAGTGCCGTGAGTGGACGGCGGCTCCAATCTTGCAGGGGAAAATGATACGCGGAATTGACCACTGCAATTTGCCGTGGTCAATTGCTCCGGGGGCGATTCAAACTGAAGTGGATTGCATCTGGTTTTCCTCCCCCTTTGGAAAAGGGGGACCGAGGGGGATTGAAAATAGTCGCAAACAAGGGTCATTTGCGAATTTTTAGCTACCCACAATCCCTCCCAGCCTCCCTTTTAAAAGGGAGGAGTCAAACACCACATCAGTTTGAATCGCACCCAATTGCCCCCGCTGTCACCAGCCTGCCGCGAATGTTCGCGTAAAATGCGCTGTCCGATTATTGAGGTTCCTTCATGAAGCGCATTTCGTTCCTTCTTGCGGTATCAGTGCTGAGCGCATCGTGTGTGCAGGCACCCAAGACACCCACGTCGCCGCAGGCACTGAGCGCGACGGTCGAGGTGAAAATAATTGCGTTCAATGATTTTCATGGAAACCTGCGGACACCGAACCTTCGCGTGGCGGTGCCTGACGCAGCACAATCGACTGGCATACGGTTCGAGCCTGCCGGCGGAGTCGAGCAGATGAGCGCACTGGTGCAAAGTCTGAAGGCAAAACAAAAAAATGTAGTGGTCGTGTCCGCTGGCGACATGATCGGTGCCACGCCTTTGTTATCAGCATTGTTCAAAGATGAGCCAACGATTGAGGCGATGAATCTCCTCGGTGTCGATATTCATGCGGTTGGAAATCATGAGTTCGATTACGGCGTCAAACATCTAAAGCGCCTGAAGAACGGCGGCTGCGCAATCGATGAAAAATCCGGCAAGCCCGACTGCGGAGGTCGTGCCCAATATGCAGGTGCCAAATTCGAGTTTCTGGCGGCCAACGTGATCGACAACGTGAGTGGCCAGCCTTTGTTTCCGGCTGTCGCGGTCAGAGAATTCGATGGCATCAAAATCGGTTTTATCGGTCTCACGACGGTCACCACGCCCAACATCGTTCGACCCGGTGGCACTGTCGGGTTGACGTTCAAAGAAGAAGTCGAGACGATCAATGCGCTGGTGCCCGGGCTCAAAGGGCAGGGCGTCGAAGCGATCGTGGTCGTAATGCACGAGGGTGGAATGCAGACTGGTGCGATCAATCAGTGCGTTGATTTCCAAGGCCGTGGCCGGGAAATTGCAGAGCGCGTCGATCCAGCGGTTCAGGTGATTGTGTCCGCACACACGCACCGCTATTACATCTGTGAAGTCGGCAACGTTCTCATTACCGAAGCCGGAAGCTATGGAACCCTTGTGACCGATATTGACCTCGTGCTTGATCGATCAACGCGGAAGATCGTCGCCAAAAAAGCCCGCAATCTAATCGTAGACCCAAATGGGCCGAAAGACGCTGCACTAACCGCGCTCGTGGATCGCTTCGCCGCACTTGCAGCGCCGCTGGAGAACCGTGTTATCGGGAAGCTGACACGGGAAGTAAATGCTGTGGCGGGTCCGTCAGGTGAATCAACGCTCGGCAATTTGATTGCGGATGCGCACTTGTTTGGTACCGCTGCACCGGACAAGGGTGGTGCCGTCATCGCGTTCAGCAACCCTGGCAGCCTGCGTGCGCCAATTATTCCGGATGCCGATGGCGGGGTGAAATATGGCGAGTTATTCAAGGCGCAACCGTTTCAGAATGACCTGATCATCATGACTTTCACCGGTAAGCAATTGAAGAACTTGCTTGAGCAGCAGTTCAGCAGCAGTGATCGTCCGCGCTTGTTAGCAGTGTCCAAAGGATTCAGTTATACGTGGGATAACGCGAAGCCGCGCGGCGAGAAGATCGTCCCGGGCTCGATGAAATTGAATGGCGTGCCGCTTGATCCGGAGTTGCAATATCGGGTGACTGCAAACAGTTTTCTTGCTGGCGGCACAGAAGGGTTGGGGCTTTTCCGCGAAGGCACCGACCGTCAGGTAGGTTTGCTCGATCTTGAAGCGCTGGTCGCGCTGATATCGTCGGCCTCGCCACTCACACCGCCGTCGGTTGGCAGGCTCGTAAGACTAAATTAAGTTCAGGCACATCCAAAGGTGCCGCTGTTGCGCGCATACAACATTTTGCGCCCATTAACGGCTGTTTTTCTGGACGCAAACTTAATGCTCTGTCGAGTTTAGCTTCTGGAAGTATTTGTATTTAATAGTGAAATACATTTTTGCCTGACCGAATGGTCAACGCTCAATTCACTTCCAGTCTTGAATCCGTCATAATCCACCGGTACAAAGTTGACTGGTTTAAATCACCGCAAATTTGTTCGCTCGACCGCTGGTTTGCAGAATACAAATTCGTGTTCTTCGCGCGAAATCCACTCAAAATCTCTTTTCAGGGTGTCAACATGACAAAGACTCATCGAACCGGACTTTCCAGGATTGCCCTCAGCGTGGCTATCGCACTCGCCACGGTTCCTGTTTTGGCGCAGAACACAACATCGGCAGTTGGTGGCCGCATTACCGGTACCGACGGCAAGCCTGCCAGCGGCGCGCAGGTAACAATCCTCCACAAAGATTCTGGCTCGGTGAACACTACCATCACCGATGCAGACGGACGCTACTCCTCGCGCGGCTTGCGCGTCGGCGGCCCATACACAATCACCATCTCCAAAGGTGGCGTGACCGAGACCCGCGAAGGCGTCTATCTGCAACTCGCCGAAACGGCCAGCATCGATGCCAAACTGGGCGGTGCCACGCAGGCTGTTGATACCATCGTCGTGACGGGCCAAAACGTCGGCTCAGACAAATTCAGTAATACCGCCATGGGCGCGGGGACCAGCATAGGCCGCGCGGAGCTCGATGCGTTCGCGTCAATCCAGCGCAATTTGCAAGACTACGCGCGCACCGATCCGCGCCTGTCGCAAACCGACAAAGACCGCGGCGAAATTTCAATGGGCGGTCAGAATTCCCGCTTCAATTCGATCACCATTGACGGTGTGGCGATCAGCGATTCATTCGGACTTGAAGCCAACAATCTGCCTACCGTCAAGCAGCCGATTTCTATCGATGCAATTCAGTCGGTGCAGGTCAACGTGTCCAACTACGATGTGACCCAAAAAGGCTATACCGGTGCCAACATCAACGCCGCCACCAAGTCAGGTACCAATGACTTCAAAGGAAGCGTGTATTACGTAACGCGTGATGACAACTTCGTCGGGCAACTCTACAACCGCGGTAACGATACGTATTCGGATCAGCGTACGTTTGATGAAAGCACGGTAGGCTTTACCTTCGGTGGACCGATCATCAAGGACAAACTATTTTTCTTCGCCAGCTACGAAGATCTAAAAAGCACTCGGCGTGCGCCGGATTTCGGCCCGCTCGGCAGTGGAAAGTCCACTGTCATTGGTATCACACCATCGTCTATTGCAAGCGCACAGGCGCTGTCCTCCAGTCAGTACAAGCTCGATATTGGTACATTCGCTGACGAAGGCTTGAATCTAAAAGTTAAAGACACATTGCTCAAACTGGACTGGAATATCAACAACAGCCATCGCGCGAGCGTTCGCTATACCAAGACCGAGCAAGCGGAACCCAATTTCGGCAATTTTTTTGCCACACCTTCGACGGCTTTGTCCTTGAGTTCCAACTGGTGGAATCAGGGCAAGGAGATCAAAACTGTTGTCGGACAATGGTTCGCAGATTGGACACCAACGTTCTCCACCGAGGCGAAAGTTTCGCAGCGTGATTACAACAGCGTGCCAAAGCCACCGGTAAATACGCCCGAAATAACGCTTGGCTTTAGTGGCACACCGATAGGTACGCCAAGTGCCGTGAGCGCAACCCGCAACCTGGTGTTTGGCACCGAGCGTAGCCGCCATAGCAACGTTCTCGATACCAAAACTTTCGATTCCTATTTTGGCGCGAATTGGACGCTGGGCGACCATGAACTCAAGTTCGCCGGTGATTATTCGGCCAACAAGATTTTGAATTTTTTCCTGCAGGACACCAAAGGCCGGTACACATTCAATTGCCAAAACAGCAGTGCGACCTACACTTATTCCTTCGGCACGATTGCTTGCGGAACCGCCACAGCCGCCCAAATTGAAGCCGCGGTACTGGAAAACTACATGCGCGGACGTCCTGCGCAATATACCGTTCAGGTTCCACTGCAAGCCGGCGGGTCCATCTCGGACGCGATTGCAACCTTCAATCTGAAAAATTATGGTTTTGCGGTTCAGGATACCTACACTGTCAATCCCAATCTGACCTTAATGTTCGGCCTTAGGATCGATACACCCGCGCTGAGCCAGAAACCGGCACGCAACGCTGCTGCCGCCGCCGCGCCGATACCCGGTGTCGTAGCAACGACGACGCGCGCTTCTGGCGGCATCGGTCTCGACAACACCAGCACCATCGATGGGCAAGAACTGCTGCAGCCACGATTCGGATTCAATTACACATTCGACAGCAAGCGGCCGATGCAATTACGCGGTGGATTTGGCTTGTTTCAGGGCGCAGCGGCAAATGTCTGGATTTCAAATATTTACTCCAACACTGGCGTGGCAACGCGGTTGGTTGGTTGCGGGACATTAGGATTCGCCGGCTGCCCAGCCGCAGGCGGCATTTTCAGTCCTGACCCTGCCAATCAGATTACCAATTTTGCTGGCGCTGCCCCATCCGCAAACGTCGATTTTCTACAGCCCGGGTTGGCGCAACCGTCCGTTTGGAAAGCCAATCTTGCGTTTGAACACGAGTTGCCGTGGTACGGCATTGTCTTTGGTGCCGAGTACTTAAACACTAAAACCAACACCGGCATCAATTATGAACATTTGAATCTAGGCGCGCCAACCCGTACAGGCAGAGATGGACGTCAGATGTTCTACACGCCATCGGGATACAATCCTGCTTGCTGGAACGCGAACGGCACGCGCATCACAAACGGCGCAGTATGCGGGGTGGACAATCGCACGCGTGCACTAAGCAATCCAGCTTTCAACGACGTTCTATTGGCTGCCAAGACCAGAGATGGTCGGGGAGATCTTGTAACGCTTTCGTTGAGCGGTCGGATCATGAAGGAAATTAACTGGTCGCTTGCGTATACGTACACCGACGCGTCGGAAGTCAGCCCGCTGACATCGTCAACATCCAACTCCAATTGGCGAGGTCGTGCGACATTGAATCCTAACGAGTCTAATGCGGCGAACTCTGTATATCTGGTGAAGGATCGCTTCAACGGTTCACTCAATTGGCAGCGTAGCTTCATCAAAGGCTATAAAACCTCGTTCGGCATGTTCTTTGAAGGCCGCACCGGCAAGCCGTATAGCTGGACGTTTGCCAACGATGCGAACGGTGATGGTATTGCGGGCAATGACCTGATGTATATCCCTAAGTCATTTGGGTCTGGAGACGTGGTGTTTCTCAATGACACCGCGACTAGCAAAACGAACGAAGAGGCTTTCTGGAAAATTGTTAACGCTAACGGGGGATTGTCACGCAATGTTGGTAGTGTCGTTCAGCGCAACGAGAACTTCTCGCCGTGGAGCAACAGTATCGACATGCGTGTCAGCCAAGAGCTGCCTAGTTTCTTCAAAGGCCATAAGGCGGTATTTGTGATGGATGTGTTCAACGTTGGCAACCTGCTCAACAAGAAGTGGGGCCGCATCGATGAAATCCAATTTAACTCTTTGGGTGGCCAGCGTCGGACGTTCGTAAACGTAGTTGGAATCGATGCATCCGGTCGCTATATCTACAGCGTAGGCAATGTCGATGATTTCACGACGCGTCAGTTGAAGGGCGAATCGCAATGGGCGTTGCAGGCGACATTCCGCTACGAGTTCTAAATCTCCTCGCAGTCATTGAGTAGTTAAAACGGCCGGTGGAAACACCGGCCGTTTTAATTGGTCTGTCAATCGGAGCTAGTGTGCAAAGGTATAATCACCGGCGTGAAGCAACTCATTCTCAATCTCATTCCCCTGCCAGCGCCAACGCTCGATAATTTTGTTCCAGGTCGCAATCGTGAAGCCCTGAAAGCCTTGCTGGACGCGGCTTCTGGCGTGCCTCCCGCGAAAATTGTCTACCTGTGGGGTGGCACAAGCAGCGGCAAATCGCATCTGGCGCGATCATTTCCGACGGCACTCGACGCCACTGAGTTCTTCGCGAAAAATGTGGGCATCCTGCCGGAAGTTGCCACCCACTTCGTCATCGATGATGTTCACGCTCTCAACGAGGATCGCCAGATCGGTGTCTTCAATCTTATCAATCTCATCAATGCCAGCAACACCGACCACATGCTGATCGCGACCGGAAACGCTGCACCGCGCGATTTAAACATTCGCCGCGATCTCGCCTCGCGGCTGGGGCATGGCTTGGTGTTCCAACTGACGCCACTGTCGGACGGGGAAAAATCAGATGCGTTGCGCGCACATTCGCGCACCCGTGGGTTCGACCTGCGTGAAGAGGTGATCGCCTATCTATTGCGCCATTCACGGCGCGATATGGCTTCGCTGATCGGGTTTCTTGATGCGCTCGACCAGTATTCGCTAGAAACCGGGCGCGAGATTACGCTGCCGCTACTGCGCGAAATGGCGCAACCAACGCTAGTATGAATCTCGCCCTGTTCGACCTCGATTACACCTTGCTGACAGGCGACAGCGATCACGCATGGGGAGAGTTTCTCGTCGAAGAAGGCGTGGTTGATGGCGCTGAATACAAGCGCAAGAACGATTTTTTTTGGTCTCAATACAAAACGGGCACGCTCGATATTCGCGAGTATCTTGCCTTCACGCTCGCATCCATTGCCGGCAAGTCGGCGGCGGAATTGGCACCTTTGCATCAGCGCTATATGGCAAAAAAAATCGAGCCGATGGTTGGGCCGAAAGCGCTGACGCTGCTGGCAAATCACGCAGATGACCTATGTGCCATCGTTACCGCCACCAATGCGTTTATTACCGCACCGATTGCGGCGCGGTTTGGTGTGCGCCATCTAATTGCCTGTAATGTCGAGATGATCGATGGCCGTTATACTGGGCATCCGATTGGAGAACCTTCCTTTCGGGATGGCAAGGTCACGCGCGTCAATCAATGGCTGGATGCAATGGGTGTTGCGGGCACGCTGGGAAAAAAGCTGTCGGATTTTGATCGCAGCTATTTTTACAGCGACTCGCATAACGATCTTGCCTTGATGAAGGCCGTCAGCGATCCGGTCGCCGTCAACCCTGATGACAGTCTGCGCGCACATGCCCAAGCGAACGGCTGGCCGATTATTTCGACAAGATAAAGACAACGCGTGATCAAGAAATTTATTGAAAAAGTATTCGGGCCGAAAAAAAGCCGGAAACAGGCAGCGTCGAAGGCGCGCACTTACACGAAGGACGAGCACGGTATTCGCAAAGACGAGCTTTCAAACGCCGCCATCAGCGTGTGTGAAGGGCTGCACCGCGCAGGATACAAAGCATTTGTGGTCGGCGGTGCGGTCAGGGATTTGCTGTTGGGTCGTCACCCCAAAGATTACGACGTTGCCACCGATGCGACCCCCGAGCAGGTGAAGAGTGTATTTCGCCGCGCCCGCATTATCGGTCGCCGCTTCAAGCTCGTGCATGTCATGTTTCGCGATGAGACTGTCGAAGTCTCCACGTTCCGCGCCAATCACCCTGCCGCCGATGCAGATGAGCAAGACGGTCGCGCCGATGAGCATGGCCGCTTGCTGCGCGATAACGT
>JANNRY010000408.1:0-12729 GCA_031401935.1 Betaproteobacteria bacterium
GCACCTGCGGCACCCGTTGCGCCGACAGGACCTTGCGCACCCGTATTGCCCACCAGACCTTGACTGCCGGTCAGGCCAATTGGTCCTTGTGGGCCAGTTGCCCCCGTCGCCCCCGTCGCCCCCGTCACGCCCGTTGCACCAGCAGGTCCCACCGATCCGGTTGTGCCTTGTAAGCCCTGTATCCCCTGCAACCCTTGCATCCCCTGCGGACCGATTGGTCCTGCCGATCCCGTCGGTCCCGCTGGCCCCACTGGTCCAATCGGCCCAACAGGGCCTGCGATTGCGCCGACGACATTGGCGATCGGTATGGTTGCCGTGGTGATCGGGCCGGTGAGCTGCGATCCGGCGAGCGTGGCAGTGCTGTCCAGTGAGGATGCGCGAAACGCATACGGACTACTCGCCAACGCTTGACGTGGGCTCATCTCCGGGTCGGCATTGATGGCCACCGTGAGCCAATACGGCACATCGAACGGCAGTGTGATTGGCGAAACCGCGCCGATCACTGCGTTGAAATTACCGCTGGAGACCATTACAGCAGGTTGCACTTCGGTATAAAGCAATGTGCCGCCATTGGCGGCGTTGTATAGCTTGAACGTCATCGCCACTGCGGTATTGATGGGCGCACCGCCGGCGTTGGTGAGGTAGCCCTGATAGTTGATCGTCTGCGGTGGCGCGGCGATGACAATTGCGATTGGGTGCAGCAAAGCGAAACCGATGGTGAAGACGAGACGCAGAAGAATTTTCATTTTCTTGTACCTTAAGTTGCTGGTGGCTTATGTGCTTCGCAAACCTTTACGGCAACGCCAACCCCGACCGCGCCTTCACGGACGAAATGTCGCTCGCGTTAATCGCGCCCGATGCATTCACATCGAACCTGAAATTAGTGGCTGTCGTTGCTTGACCGGAACGTGCCTTGACGGCGCTGATGTCGCTCGAATTCACCGAGCGCGAGGCGTTCGTATCGCCCGTCAGGAAGCCCATCGCCGCTTCGGTATTGAGCATGCCATTGACGCCCGACAGCGCGACTCGCACGCGCTGGTTGTCCGCAATACTGAGCAAGGTAACGATGACCTCATTTCCCGACATCAACGCGGATGCAGCACCGATCTCATTGGTCGCGATATCGGTTGCCATGACGGCGCCTATTGCTGTGACGGGCGCGTCGAATTGGAAAACGATGCTGTGTCCGCTGCCGATCGCGCGCGACTCCACCGTGACGGCACCGCTGATGACCACACCGGTGTTTATCGGGAGATCAAATGGCCCGGCGCTCGCATGCATTTTGCGCGAAACCACAGCGAGTAATGCGATCGAATTTACGGGCGGCGGCAACCGCAACGTCACACCTTTGCTGTCGTATTGAAGCGTGAATGTGTAATCAACACCGTTGAATGCTGCGGTAATAATCGAACCCTGTGCCAGTCCGGCGAAGGTACCGGTGAGCAGATTTTGAAAACCGGCCGGGAGATTGACAATACGATACGTTTCAACGGTGGGTGCCGCCAGAAGTGTGAGGGCGAGCGAGACGACGCCAGTGCCCAATTCAACGCCCTTGCTGCCGTTGTTAAAAAATAATTGATCGCTCGTCGCGCCACCAATTTCAATTGCAAACGTGGTCGGGCCGGTGAAGGTTGCTGGCTGCCCGAACGGCGACTGGACTGTCATCGTACCGATGCCGTCATCGCCGGGCCGCAAGATACCGCCCGGGATAGGATTATTCAGTGCGAATCTTCCCGCGCCGCGCATCTCGCCTGTGGCGCTTTGGGTGAACGTCAAGCTGCCCGAAAGTGAAATCGTCGTCCCCGCGCGTGCCTCGACGATGCCGTTGTTGATGAGTGCGCCTGGCTGGACGCCGACGGTGCCGGCGTTAACGCGAATGCGACCATCGTTTTGCAGTGTTCCCAGCCCGCCTGTTGTGCTGTTGCCGGCTAGACTCTCGATCAGACCTTGATTGACGAGCGTGCCATTGTTTGCGCCCTCAAGTTTGAAACCAGTTCCGCGCAGTACCGTATCTGCGGCGAGGGTGACGGTGTTGGCTTCGCCACGATCCGTGCCGACAGTAAAGGTCGTCGGCGAGGCTGGAGAGGGGTCGCTGGTGAGGGTAAACGTCTTGCCGTTGACGGTGGTGGTTTGGACATAGCTGATGCCGAAACTACCGGCAGCAGTCAAGTTGGCACCGGTAAAAGTGCTGCCTGGGTAGAGTTGCAGGGCGTTATTGAGGATACTCACGTCGCCTTCCCAGATCGCACCTTTGAGATCAAGCCCGACGACGCCAGCACCAATCCGCGTGCGCAACAACACCGCGCCTGCCGGGATGGTCCCGCCGGTGACGACGCTGCCGGTCACGTCGAAAGCCCCACCAATCGGTGGCGAGAGAATCGCGCCCGTGTTATTGATCGTGCCAAGATTGATGCGCGCCGTATCGAATATCTGCAAGCTGCCAAGTTTTGCGGTGGTGGTGCTGCCGACGGTGACGTGTCCGCCATTACGCGCAATAATCTCGCCCGCATTCGTCCAACCTACGGCAGTGCCGTTGCCGCTGATACCGATGCGCGCGCTCGCGCCATCGGCTTCGATGCGGGCACCGGCACCGATGTCCCAACTGTCCGCGAAGCTTCCAGCGGAGAGGCCAAGACTGCCGCCGGTTGCGCGAATCAGGCCATTGTTTCGGTCGAGTGTGAGCGTGGAGCTGCCTGCGGTATTGAGTACCGTGAAGGCGCTGCCGACGATGGTGCTTCCGGTAATTCGACCGCCATTGAGTGTGACGCTGCCACGCGTGAGCGAGATCGGAATGTTTAAGTTGTTGTTCAGTTGTGTGTTCGAGAGGCTCAATGTCGCATCGGGAGAATCCATCAATAGCGACGCCACGCCGATCGTGCCGCCGCTCTGGCTGACCACGTATGGCGCGCCGGTGGCGGTGATGCTGGTGCTTACGCTTCCCGTCGGCACCCCGCCAGACCAATTGGTCGCAGTGGACCAGCTTCCGCTTGCCGGATTGATCCAGGCGGTCTGGGCAAGCACCGGTGCAACGCCGCCTAAAAATATTGACGCCGCAAGGATAACGCAAAATTTAATTTGAAATGTCAAGCACTGGCAAGCCTTCCAGGCCGAAATGCCGCTGAGATACCCGCCAATGCTAGAGTTTACAAGTTTGCTGTTCATGACAGACCTCGTTTGAATCTGCAACGAAGTATGTTTGTGGCCAGCCGTGCTGACTATGGGGCGGGCGTTATTTCGGCGTTATAGAGCCAGTGAGTCAGCGAGAACGGCGCAACAGTGGCTGCCCGCAATCCGCGAAGCGGACCAAATTCAAGCAAAGCAACGAGGCGGCGAAGGAATTGACGCAAATGCGGGATGACAAAGGTCAAGGCCTGCTCGCGAGCTGACCATATATTGTCGTAATATCTCGTGATTAACCCAGAGGAGAAAAACAATGTTCAGCCACATCATGATCGGTGCCAACGATGTTAGCGCTTCAAAGAAATTTTATGATGCTGTCTTGGGCGCGCTGGGCATTGCGCCCGGCAACACTGATGACAAGGGCCGCGTCTTTTACAGGACTAAAACCGGCGTTTTCGGCATTTCCAAACCGATCAACGGTGAACCGGCATGTGCAGCCAACGGCGGCACGATCGGTTTTGCGGCCGATAGCACTGAGGCAGCCGATGCCTGGCACGCAGCGGGATTGGCCAATGGCGGGACGGCGTGTGAAGATCCACCGGGCATTCGCGAAAGCGGTCCGGTAAAACTGCACATCGCGTATCTGCGTGATCCTGCCGGCAACAAAATTTGCGCGCTCAAGCGCATGGCGTGACTACTGTGTTTTGGTGGTCGCAGGGTGGGTGTTACGCTTTACCCACGCTGCATGCGCTGATTGCACTCAATCGGGATCAGCCAAGGCACCAACTTTCAGAGCAAGGTGCTCCGCGAAATGCGTGGCCACCATCGAATACAGGATAGGCGAGGGGTGAAAGCCATCTTCGGCCATCAACTTCGGATGCGTAAAACCATCCATCGGCACGTGAGAGACGAATGCGGCGCGACGAACGTGCGCCGCCCAACGCGCTTGCAGGTCATTGTTGCGTCGTGCCTCTGCGCCGCCGTACCACGCCAGCGGCTGGGGCAGCAGGGGGAAGCGTTCCACGGCGGGTAAGCCCGGAAACAAAATGTGCTGCACACCTGTACTCGCCCGAAGCATCCGAACGATACGGCTACGTGCGCGCAACGCATGACCGGCCGCCACGTTGTTGGTAATATCGTTTACACCAACAATCACCACCGCAACATCGACAGCGGGTAACGTTTGGCTGTTCAACAGATCCAGTAGCCCGATTGAAGTCAGGCCGGTTTGTGCGATCAGATGCCAATGCACATCGCGCTGAATGCGTTGGGCAAGGGCGAAAGCAAGTTGCGATGCCAATGCGCCTTCTTGTGTTTCAGCCCCGACGCCGGCAGCGGAGGAATCCCCCGCGATAAGGAGCGACAGTGGACGCGAACCGGAATTTGCTGAGCCGCATGCTGCTACGCCATGACGCTGTCCCGTCGGCTCGGGCATCGCAAGCGCGACCTTGCGCAGGCGCTTCGCCTGCGCGATGAGTACAGGGGCCAATACTGGCTTGATGAGGCGGACGACCATAATGATGTGCTAGAGGCGGGCGAGATCGCTAAATTTGCTGAGTCATGAATCGAATAGACCGCAATACAAAAGCAAGGTTCGCGCCACGCCCTTTTGCGGCATGAAGCATCAACGCAGGGTTTGCGTGAAATACGCGTGGAAGCCAAAGTTTGGCTGCGAACAAACTTGGCGTCTTTGATGGTGAATATTTACCGAAAATTCCACGCGACGATGCGGCTTTTCTTTTGGCCTTGCGCCATGGCGATGGTTGCAACTTTGCGTGCGCCCGCCGTTTTCAAGGCGGCGTAAATTTCCGGCAGATTTTCCTCCCGCGACACTAGCGCGCTGAACCACGACACTTGTGATCGCCGGTGTGCGCTTTCCGTAACCATTCGCGACACAAACCCGACCTCGCCACCTTCGCACCAAAGCTCCGCTGCCTGGCCACCAAAATTTAGCTTGGGATCTGATTTAGGACTTCCCGCTTTCCCCAGATTTTTCCATTTGCGCGCAGAGCCCGCTTCGGCTGCCCGTGCGGAGGCATGGAAGGGCGGATTGCAGAGTACAAAATCGAAGCGATCTTCGGACGCGAGTATGCCTTCGAAAATTTTCTGTGGGGATTTTTGCAACCTGAATTCAATCGCCGCCGCCAGCCCTGCATTTGCATCTACGATTTGCTGCGCGGCGCCGAGTGCAACGGCGTCCGTATCGCTTCCCACAAATCGCCAGCCGTACTCGTGGTGGGCGATCAAGGGATAAATACAATTCGCACCGACCCCGATATCGAGCACCCGAATATCCGGCCCGCGCGGGATGTTGCCATTGCGGTCGCGTGCGAGCAAGTCGGCCGCATGATGCACATAATCGGCGCGGCCAGGTATCGGTGGGCACAGATAGCCCGGCGGAACGCTCCACGATTCGACCGCATAAAACGCTTTCAATAGCGCAGCATTCAGTGCCATCACCGCAGCGGGATTGGCGAAGTCGATCGTCAGTTCGTTGGTATCGAATGGATTGGCGACAAGGAAACCTTCAAGTGCCGGTAACGCCTGCGAGAGTTGCGCGAAATCGTAACGACCGCGATGCCGATTGCGAGGGTGAAGGCTCAGTTTTTCGAGAACGGGCGCACGCGTTTTCTTCGTTACGTTCTTCGCGGCTCGCGGGGTTTTCGTGTGCATGATGTTTTAGGGCCGTCGAGTAGAAAGCGAATCAGTAACCGGAGCAGTTAGCCATAGCCTCTTTAATTCTGTCTAGTTTTGTATTCCCTCAACGACAAACGAACGCCACTTTGTTGACTTGTCCCGAATGGGCTTTAGGGCGGCGTACTCGGGTGATGCGTCATAGGCCAGCGCTTCCTCAACGCTTGGGTACTGAACGATGCCGATC
The DNA here is from genome assembly GCA_031401935.1 of Betaproteobacteria bacterium. Taxonomy (GTDB): domain Bacteria; phylum Pseudomonadota; class Gammaproteobacteria; order Burkholderiales; family Usitatibacteraceae; genus UKL13-2. The sequence goes on from JANNRY010000408.1 coordinate 6,002, forward strand.
CACTTTGGCGGCTCGCCGGACAGGGACGTACCTTTGGCATGACGAGCCAGGAAGACACGGGAACTCTTGATGGCGTTTGAACCTTGCAGTAAGGTTTTGAAGCCGGCTGGATCGGTGATCTCGTACTCGACGACAAGATATCCCGGTGGTTTTGCCGCGGCGCGCGCCATTTCGATGCCGGCAGCACCAATGATTGCGCCTGCTAAAACGGCAAGAGATATTTTCCAGTTGATGCTCATGCGGACTCCTTTGTTGAGGGCATTTTCGATTGATAGATAAATAGCACGGCAGAAAAATGGTGCGACCGCATTTTCATTGCACCTAAATATTCAACGTTTCACCCAACCCGAAAAAACGGAACCGCTCCCCGAATACTTTCTGCAAAATCGCAAACCCCATATGGCCGGTGCAATGAGCCGGCGCGACCGATTCCACGCCGTAGTCTTCGCGCATTCGTTTGGCCAGACCTTCAATGTACGAGCGAGGGTACGGAATGAGGTGGAAGCCACCAGCGACAAGATGGATCTTGCCTTTGCGGATTTTTTGCGCCGCCTGAATAATCGTCTCAATGGTGCTGTGCGAGCAACCCGCAAGAATGATCTCGCCTTTTTCCGTCGCGAGCGCAACCGACAACTCGGGCATGCCGATGAACTGCGGGTGCTCTTCGCCAAACGGCGGGTACTTGATAAACGTCCCCATCAGCGTAGATGTCGTCGGGATCAATGTCACGCCCGGTAACACCTCTTTTGCTTCGGTTACGTATTCCACATCAGAGCGCCAGAATCTACCAGTCGGTACCGTCACCATGCCTTCGACGACGCGCCCGCCACGAAAATATTGCTGATCTTTCGGCAAGGTCTTCGCGACCTCCGGCTCCACTTCGCGAAACGGGAATTTGATCGGTGCGCCGAGCGAAAAGAAATCGTTTGGCAGATAAATCTTGACCTTCGGGTTTACGCTCAAAAGGTAATCAAGCCCGCCGATATGATCGTAGTGCCCGTGAGAGATGATGACAATATCGATCTTTTGCAAATCAATGTTGAGCGCCCGGAGATTGTTCTCGAAAAGCCTCGCGTCGGTTCCAGAATCAAACAGGATCATCTTCCCTTTGTAATTCACGACGGTGGAGAAACCGAAATCCTGCGTAAGCCCTTTTCGTTCTGCGCCAAACGCGTCATAGACATTGGTCAGCGTCACGCCGGCCGACGTGTTTTTTGTTTGCGCATTACCCGTGACGCCGAGCAAGCATCCCGCGATCAATGCCAACGCTGTCAGAAGGGGTTTGAATCGCTTCATTTTTGGATCTCCTTCGGGGCCATACTGAAAAAAGGGCGGCTCATTCAACATAGGCGACTAAGATGAATCGAGCCAGCCTTGATTGTGCATCTAATGGTGACATTTACGCCAACTGAAAAATACCGGACAAGAAATGAATTTAGCGAACCCGCTGGGATGCGCCACCTGCACAGACCATCCGACGCTCAGAGGTGCTGCGAAAGGCCGGTCGTCCAATCGTGACGACGGTCTTTCCGGAGGCTGACAACGGGATGTATGAAGTTGAGGCGCTACCGAATGGAGAGAGTTTCTACGCGACAACCGGAGGGTTATTTTGCGTTGAAGAGAGACTTCGTTAAGGGCACGCGATAGGCACCCGGGCCACAGAGAGGACGGTGTTAAAAATAGCGTGGCTTTGTTTATTCCGCAACCAAAGTCAATCGTAAATCAACCAGCCGGCAAATTGATACCGAACGTCCACTTCCACACATTACCTTCTTTCACATAGACTGACGTACCCCAAATCGGTCCAACCTTTTGGCCGAAGCAGGTGCCGTCGGCACCGCCGTTAAATGTCAGGATGCCGACGGTAGGCGAGAGCATCGTGGCCGTGGCGTTAGTGACGTTGACGCTCTTGACCTTGCACCCCTCGCTGGTCCAGTCCTTCAGTGCATCGGCCTTGGTTGCGAAATAGGTGCCAAAAATATTGATGAAGGAAATTTCCTTCGTCGTCAGGTCCGAAAGTTTTTTCGCGTCGTGTGCGCGCCAGGCTTCCCAGATCGCCCTCTCGGCCGCAACCAAGGCAGCGTGGGCGGTATTGGGCGCAGCGGTTTTAGCCTGATCTTTTTTAGGCACTTCCTTTTTCTTGTCGGCCTCAGTCGGTTTTGCTGATGCCGCTTTTGGATCAACTATCGGCGCTTCGGCGTAGAAGGCTGCTTTCCAATTGGCACCGTCGCGTACGAACACGCTCGCTGCCATGCTGTAAAGCGGTAGCTTTTGCCCACCGCACGTGCCGTCAACGGTTGCCTTAAAAGTGATCAGCGCCGCATCGTCGCCGAGCAACGTCATCTTGTCGTCGGACAAAGCGTAACGTTTGATATCGCAATCGGTGCCCGTGTATTCCTTTGTCGCTAATGCCTTGTTGAGCTTTCCATCCGAACCGTAGCCGACAAACTTGTCCGAAAGGAATTTGTTCCAGAACTTTGCGTCCTTGTTTTTCCATGCCTCGAAGCTGCTCTTTTCGAGCGCCATCAGGGCCTCTTTGGTTGGCGCTACCGCTGGTTTGGCTGTTGTGCGCGCGACACTTGTGGCATTGGTCTGTGCGTTTGCGGCGGGCGCGACACTTGCAGCGAAAACAAAAACGGCTGCTGTGCCGAAAACGAAATACTTGCTTTTAGTCATTACTTTTTGCCTTCAAGAAATCATCCCGATTCGATATCATATTCTCTCGGTCGTCTCCCGACCTATTTTGCGACCCGCAACATTGATGACTATCCAGTGACACTCGGGTCAGTCCTACCCATTCGTATGTGTCGAAAGGTTCCTGCCGTTGAATTTACCAATTCAGCCCCAACGTCTTGTCAGCGCCGCCCACTGACGCGCTTCCTACTCCCCACTTCCCATCGCCTACTTTCTACAGGACTGCCATGTCACCGACCACACTTTTATCCCCGTATTCGATGCACAACCTGGCGCTCGCCAATCGCGTGGTGATGGCACCAATGACACGAAGTCGCGCGGTGGACGCCAATAACCCCAACGCCCTGATGGCTGAATACTACGGCCAACGCGCCAGCGCCGGCCTCATCATCACTGAGGGCACCTCGCCGTCCGCAAACGGATTAGGCTATCCGCGCATCCCGGGTTTGTTTAATGCGGCGCAAGTGGCGGGCTGGAAACTGACCACCGAGGCCGTGCATGCCAAAGGCGGGAAGATATTCATCCAGTACATGCACACCGGCCGCGTGACCCAGGCCGCCAATCTGCCAGTTGGCGCGGAGGTCGTCGGCCCCACCGATGTAATCTGCCCCGGAGAAATGTACACCGACAGCAAGGGTATGCAGCCGCATAGCCAGCCGCGCGCGATGACGCAGGCCGATATCGATCACGCCGTAAATGAGTACGCCAATGCAGCCAAACTCGCTATTGAGGCTGGCTTCGACGGCGTGGAACTACATGCCGCGAACGGTTATTTGATCGAGCAGTTTCTAAATGCCAACGTCAATACGCGGTCCGACGGCTATGGAGGCTCGATCACGGCGCGCAATCGCTTTGCGCTGGAAGTCGCGCGCGCGAGCGTGGCGGCAATCGGCGCGGAACGGGTCGGCATCCGACTCTCCCCATACGGTGTATTCAATGCGACCGGCCCATTCCCGGAAGTGGAAGCACAGTACCTCGCATTGGTCAAAGAACTCTCCGCGATGAAGCTGGCCTATCTGCATGTGCTCGACCATTCGGCCATGGGTGCGCCGCCCGTGCCAGCCGCCTTCAAGCTTGCGCTGCGCCATGCCTTCGATGGTCCCTTCATCCTTGCCGGTGGATTTGATGCTGCGTCAGCACAAGCCGCGCTCGACGAAGGTCAGGCAGATATGATCGCCTTTGCCCGCGCGTTTTTGGCTAACCCGGATTTGGTCACGCGCATGCAAAAAGATGCCGCACTCAACGCGCCGGATATGTCGACCTTTTATACGCCGGGTGCAAAGGGCTACACCGACTATCCGGCGCTGCCTGGCTGAAACGCACGCTGCTGCTCCTGAGATCGGGTGGGCACGCTACACTTTGCCCACCCTTGTATTTAAATGTGGCACACCTGCTTTCGTACTTAAACCGATAGTGGCACTAAAGTGAACTTTGCTCGCAGGCCACGTGAAAATCAATCATTTGTCCGGCGGCAAAACGATCAGTAACGTCATGGCGCCAGAAGGGCCAGATTCTAGAAATGCGAGCCTGACGCGTCCCGGTTGACTGGCTATTCGCCGACCTGAGAAGGAATGCTATCATCGACCGCAATCACTGCTCACCCGGAGAAATTCATGAACAGCCTGCCGCTTCGAATCCTTTTCGCAGCAACATTGACCCTGGGGAGCGGCCTCGCGGTCGGCGCCGGCATCGCGGGCGACGTCACCAAGGTCGATGCGAAGGCCAAGTGTGTCTACATCGGCTGGAACAACAACACGGAACGCAAAGCCTGCTGGACGGATTCGACCAAGTTCTCGGTATTGGAAACGAAGAAGGCCGCCAAGCCCACCGACATCCGCGTGGGCACCTACCTGCGCATGGAAGGCAAGGAAGTCGCCCCGTTCAAGGAGGAACCCTGGGGCAAGGAGGGCCAGTTCATTGCCAGCGAAATGGTGATCTGGGAAGGCCAGTCGAAACCGGCCAAGCCCTAACTTCGGCCGTCCTGCAGGGGCTGTCGGTCAGGCAGGGAAGCTACAGGGCCAGGTTCGATTTTCTGCGGAAATATCGACCCGTACCCCTTTGACTTTCGCTGGAAAGGCTCGTGGATGCTAGGGCTTGTTGGGAAAATTGAGCGTGGCCCCTTTTAGTTTCACGCATGTTCACCGGCATTCAAAGTCATCATTGCCCACTGGTTTGCAGTAGTCGCCCCAGTTGCCGGTCTTGCGCCAGTAATCGACCAATCCAATCTCGCGCACAATATCCTTGAAGCGCGGGTCTGTGCGCAACTGGGTCTTGTAGGGGTACCAAAGCAACGAGCCAATGCGGGCGGGATTTCGCACGGCCGGATTGATCGCATCTTTGCGAACCGCCGCCAGGGCCAGGTCGCGCTCGCCGAAGCCGTCAGCGTAAATGGCGACATTTGCCAAAATCACCCCGGCGGATGAGGGTGCTTCCAATGCGCTTTGCAACACTGCTCGAAGGGCTTGCGGATTTCCCAGATTGTCGAAGATTTGCCTGCCGAGAGCATCCGTCCTGGCCTTGTCGGCGCCAATCGCCACGAATTGCGCCTTGAGCGCCGCGGGATCGGTGTTCGCGCCGCGCAACAGCCGGGTCAGCATGGGCCATTCCGCAGATAAACCCAACGCCTTGCCGCGCGCGTACTCTGCCAGAGCGTCATCCTCGCGGCCCACGTACATCAACCATAGAACCTTTGTAGAAGACGCTCCCGCACTGAGCGGATCCACGCGTGCCCAATCATCGCCCATCTGGGCCGCCTCGCGCATGCGGCCGGTGCTGTGGAGCGATGACCATTTGAGATAAATAGGCGGGTTCGCGAACGCATCGACGGTCCGACGCGCACCGTACGGCGTCCTCTGCACCGCCTGCAGTGCCGCGCCCGCTTCCGCCCAGCGGTAATGTGAGAGATGGTCTTGCCCTTGCAATTGCAGCGTCCACGGGGCGTTGGGGGCGGAACGCACATTGCGCGCCACGATATCCGCAATTTCGCGCGACACCGCAATGTTGTGTTCGGGCGACCATCCCGACATTGGATAGAGCACCCACACGAGGGCCACCCAGGCCGCGCCGAAATCCGGGTCCAGTTCCACCGCTTCGCGCAGCAACTGGGCGGATTTCGCAATGTTGTCCCTACCGCCTTTCCCATGCACTTCGCGGGCGCGAAGTAATTTTTCGTAGGCTTCCACATTGGTCGTGCCGCCCGCCGCACGCGTGAGGACGCCTGCTTCCAGCTTCACGCTCAAGGCCGTCGCCACGTCCTTGGCGATTTCGTCCTGCACGGCGAACACGTCTTTGAACTCCCGCGCGTAGGTTTTCGACCACAGGTGCGTGCCGTCGTCGGCGCGGATCAACTGCGCGGTGATGCGGAGCTGGTTGCCGTCCTTTCGGACGCTGCCTTCGAGCAGGTTGGCGACGCCGAGCTTCTGGCCGATGACGCGCAAATCCTCGTTCTTGCCCTTGAACGAGAAACTTGACGTGCGCCCGACCAGCAGCAGCGACTGCACTTGCGCCAACTGGTTGAGGATCTCCTCGGCCAGTCCGTCACCCAGATATTCCTGGTCGCGCGTCTGCGAAAGGTCTGCAAAGGGCAGCACCGCCAATGAAAGCTGCGCCGGGGGCGGCGAGGTCATTCGCATCAACCAGGCTGCGCCCGCAATCACCAGCAGCAAAGCAGGCACCGCAACCAGCAAAGTCTTCCACTTCAGCCGCGTGGGCCGGTTGTCGGCACCTTTGATGTCGGTCATCCACGGCATCCGCACCGCGAACACGGGAATGGAACGCTCGATGTTCTTCAGCTTTGGCGTCCCCATCGGGATGAGCGGTGCGTCGATTTTGTTTTCCACTTGGCCGGCGACATCACCTGAGATGCAAATACCCTCCGCCGCCGCGATGGACTGGACGCGCGCAGCAATGTTGACGCCGTCACCAAACACGTCGCCATCGCGATAGACCACGTCGCCCAAGTGGATACCGATGCGGATGCGGATGGGCTCCCCACTTGCTGTGGCATTGCGAGTGTGCAGGACAGTCTGCGCGGC